>CALBPU010000028.1 GCA_937899395.1 uncultured Fretibacterium sp. | reverse complement strand
CACTGTAAATCTTTTTCAAATCTCTGCACACTTCTTTCAAATCCTTGTAGCTGACATACTTAGTACTGTTCCTAACCATGTGAACCAGGACAACAGCATTTACTTTTTGTAGCCAAAAATGATGTTCAAGAGTACATTAGGGTTTAATGCCGCTTTGAACATCATTTTACGTTTACTTAAACGCCCGTATTGAGCTTCTGTTACAAGTGAAAGCGCAATTTTACGAAGAACATTCATATTAAGAGGTGAATTATCTTTTCGATTTTTTGCCCGATCTTCGTTATATATAACATCAAGACACCAATGAAGCTGATTTTCTATCGACCAGTGTTTTCTAACTGAATATGCAAATTCATTAACATCTGATAATGATGTTATAAAGTATCTGCGGTTTATATTAGTTTTCCCGTCTTTAGAAATTCTTGAAATTTCCATGCCAAAAGCACTTATGCTTTTCCACTTATTTTTATGCGTCAGCCATGTCAAATTTTTCAAGAGAAAATATTCACGCTTTTCAATCCTTCCATGAGATTTTTCTAACGTTGAAAAATAGTCTCGTTCATTTTCAAACGATGCAAGGGACTCCACAGCGTCTTCATATAATTCATGTTGATTTTCTTTTAATGTTATTGTGAAGTCGGCGTTTTTTTCTCTAATTTTACTGACTATTCCACTCTGGCAGCTCATAGCGTCAGCCGTAACTATTGCTCCCTCAATGTCTATTAAATCTAATAATTCAGAAACTGCGGTAATTTCATTTGATTTTTCTGCTGTCGTGATTTCTCCAAGTGTAATTTGATTTTCTGCAACAAAAGCACTTACAACGTGATACGCCTTATGTTCTCTGTTTCTGCTTCCTTTAATAGTTTTTCCGTCAACTGCAATAACAGCGCGCTGCTCCCGTTCCGCATCAATCCAATTTTTCAGACATAACGAAAGTTCCTGAGGGTTAATACGTTCAAATAAACGCCTGAAAGTATCACTATCCGGTATGCCGTTAGGGAGTTCGAGAAAATTTTTTAATAAATCTTCCCGTTCTTTTCCGAATGCTTCCATGTCCGCAAAATCTTCGCCGCCGCAAATAGTTGTAAATAAGCCTATTATGATAATATCTTCAAGCTTGTGACGAATATTTCCGTAAGAAATTCTTCTCGGATCGTTTACATTTTTTATTTCTTCTTTTAATTTAGCTATATTCATTTTTTTAGTATTTCAGAATTTAGCTGAAAAGTAAATGCTGTTGCCCTGCACGAAAAAGTAAAATAAATGAATTTTTCACTTATTTTTTGTCCCAAATTCTGCTTCTTTCTCATCAGGAGAAAGCCCGCCGTTAGCCTCATGAGGCCGTTTTTTATTATAATAGCCTTCAATATAAGAAAATACTGATTGTTTCACTTCTTCAATTTGCGAAAATCTTCGCCTGTTTATCTCCTCTTTCTTAAGAAACTTGAAGAAAGCTTCTGCAACTGCATTATCATAAGGACAACCAGGAGCTGAAAGCGATTGACAAAAACCTATTTCATCAATTAACTGTCGAAATTCTTTTGAAGTGTATTGTGTTCCCCTGTCTGAATGAAAAATTAC
>CALBPU010000027.1 GCA_937899395.1 uncultured Fretibacterium sp. | reverse complement strand
AGTCTGTTAAGTGCCTTTATTTATCTGGTGAAAAAGAAAGATCTTATACCGGATAATATCCCGGTTTTAGGACACGTAGATGATATTGCAGTCCTTACTCTGGCACTTAAACTGAGTGAGCCGGAACTGGCCGCTTATAAAGAGTGGAGAGACGCCAAAGCACTATAGGTAACTTACCTTCTTAATTGTGTAAGATATTGAAAATTGACTTCAAATAATTGAAGAAAAAAGACGCTTGTGCTATATTAACGTTGTGAAAGGAAATAAACCGTAATAGGTGAAAGGAGAATAAAAAATGATGCAAAAAACAATTAAGCGCATAGGAGTTTTAACAAGCGGCGGAGATTCACCCGGAATGAATGCTGCTGTCAGAGCCGTTGCTCGAACCGCACAACATTTCAATATGGAATGTATCGGAATCAGAAGAGGCTGGCAGGGATTAATAAACAGTGATTTCGTTATCCTTGACGCAGCAGCAGTACGACATATTTTAGGATTAGGCGGAACGATTTTATATACCGCTCGAAGTGATGAGTTCATGACCGAAAAAGGCCGTGAAAAAGCTGTAGGCACTTGCAAAATGTTAGGGCTTGACGGAATTGTTGCGATAGGCGGCGACGGTACATTCAGAGGCGCTCTTGAACTTTCAAGGCTGGGAGTTCCTGTTATGGGAGTTCCTGCTACAATCGACAATGACATCGGCTGCTCAAATTATACGATAGGTTTTGACTCAGCCTGCAACACCGCTATTGACTGCATAGACAAATTACGTGATACAATGCAATCTCATGAACGTTGCAGCGTCGTTGAAGTCATGGGACGTAATGCGGGATTTTTGGCTCTTTATGTCGGAATTGCTGTCGGTGCTACGGCAGTACTTGTTCCCGAAAGAGAAGTTGATTTTGAGGAAGATGTAGTTGAAAGGATTAGACAGGCTAGGCTTTCAGGTGTTACACACTTTATGATTGTCGTAGCTGAAGGTGCAGGAAGCGCAATCGAAATCGGAGCAAAAATTAAGGAGGCCGTCGGAATTGATCCTCGTGTAACAGTTTTAGGGCATATTCAAAGAGGCGGCGCACCAACGGGAAGAGACCGTGAAACAGCAACTCGAATGGGATATTATGCGGTAAAGGCTTTTGCTGAAGGAAGAAGCGGAAGTGTCATTTGTACTCAAGACGGAAAAATCACCGAAATTCCAATCGAAGAAGCATTGAAAATGGAAAAACATCTTCAGATGTACCGTTACGAAATACTTGAGGCAATTTCTTCTCCCAGAGGGTTGAAATAAATTTAATAATTAAGTGAGGTTATTTTAAGTAATGAAAATAGGATTTATTGGACTTGGAATTATGGGTCGTCCGATGGCTAAGAACTTAATCAAAGCCGGCCATGAGTTAAGGGTTTATGACAGAACAAAGGCTGTTGCTGATGATGTAGTTGAGTTCGGAAAAGGTAAAGCTGTCGCAGCAGTTAATGCCGTTGACGCTGCAAAAGGTGTCGAACTCGTTTTAACAATGCTTCCAAATTCACCCCATGTTAAAAGCGTAATGCTTGAAGATGATAAAGTTGCGGATCACATGGAAAAGGGCGCAACATTCATCGACATGTCATCAATTAACCCTATAGCAAGCCGTGAAATTTGTGAAGCTCTTGCGAAGAAGGGAATTGAAATGCTTGACGCTCCTGTTTCAGGCGGTGAACCTAAAGCCATTGACGGAACATTAAGTTTCATGGTCGGAGGAAAGCCCGAAGTATTCGCAAAATTTGAACCTGTGTTAAAGGCAATGGGTTCAAGCGTAGTTTTATGCGGCGGAATTGGTGCAGGCAATGTAACAAAACTCTGTAATCAAATCGTTGTTGCTGTAAATATCGCTGCTGTCAGTGAAGCGTTAATGCTCGGCAAAAAAGCAGGCGTTGATCCTGAAGCAATATATCAGGCAATCAGAGGCGGGCTTGCAGGTTCAACAGTTATGGACGCTAAAGCACCCATGATTATGGACAGAAATTTCAAACCGGGCTTCAAAATTGATCTTCACATTAAAGATTTAACTAACGTTATGGACGCTGCTAAATCGGTTGACAGTCCTATTCCGTTGACGGTTCAGGTGTTTGAAATGATGAAGATTTTGCACGGCGACGGTCAGGGACAAAGCGACCACAGCGCATTGGCACTTGTTTACGAGAAGATGGCTAACACGGAAATTACGCGCGGCTGTTAAAATTTCATAAATTTTATATAAAAATTGACTACAATACCTCATGATTAAAAATTTTAGTCATGGGGTTTTATTTTTTTACAAATGACAGACTTACATATTCATAGTAACGCTTCTGACGGAACTGATAATCCTGAAGAATTGCTGAAAAATATTCGTGAAAAAGGAATTAAGATTTTTGCTCTGACTGATCATGACACTATAACAGGTGTTGCGGCCGTAAAGAGATTAATAACGCAGGACATAAAATTTATTCAAGGTATAGAATTTTCATGTCGTTGTGAGGATTTTAAGTGCCATATTTTGGGACTTGGATATGATGAAAATAACAAAATATTTCAAGATGCTTTGAAAATCGGTGAAAAATTGAGACATGAAAAACTTTATAAGCGTTTAGATTTTTTGCATGAAATTTTCAACATCGAATTTTCAACCGAAGAAATTAACAGCCTCTCAAAAATTCCGAGTGTCGGAAAAATTCATTTAGGAAATTTAATCGTGTCTAAAGGTTTTGCCTCAAACCGAATTGAAGCAATGGAAAATTTCGTTGATAAATGCAAAACCCCTAATGACAAAATAGACGCTGAAATCGCCATAAACGCCGTAAATTCTTCGGGAGGAGTTTCAGTGTGGGCACACCCTTTAGGAGGAGCACGTGAAAAAGAATTGTCTCAAGAGGAATTTTTAAGGAGAT
Source organism: uncultured Fretibacterium sp. (assembly GCA_937899395.1). Taxonomy (GTDB): domain Bacteria; phylum Synergistota; class Synergistia; order Synergistales; family Aminobacteriaceae; genus JAFUXM01. Next base: position 4,531 of record CALBPU010000027.1, on the reverse strand, counting down.
TAAAAATTTTGATGTCATTCGGATTAAAAGGGCTTGAATGTTTTTACTCAAAATACGAAATCGAAAAATGTAAACGGCTTTCAAGCATTGCAAAAATCAATAATCTTTATGTTTCAGGAGGCAGCGATTATCACGGCTCAAACAAAAACGTTCCATTAATGAAATTAAACGCTGAAAATATTGAAATCCCTGACGAAAATTTAACAATATTGGAGATATTGACTTAACATGAGAGCAGGAATAAAGAAATTAATTTTGCTTGCGATATTAGCAGCTATAGCATTTGGAATTTATTATTTTTTCATTGAGGAAAAGACCGTTGAATATGGTTTTATGACTTCTACAATTACAAGAGGCGATATTATCTCCGAAGTTACTGCGACAGGAAAATTAAACGCCTTAAGCGTTATCGACATCGGAACTCAGGTTTCGGGAACTGTAAAAGAAATTTACGTTGATTTCAATTCTGTTGTTAAAGCAGGACAGTTAATTGCATTAATAGACCCTTCATTGAAATTATTATCATTGAGAGAGGCCGAAGCTAATTTGTCGATGTATAATGCAGCGGTTAAAAGGGCACAAGCTTCATTAACTGACTCTGAAAAACAATTAGCTCGACAAAAAGAACTTTACAGCAAAAAATTTACATCGAAAAGTTCACTGGATACTGCACAAACTGACACAGACGTTAAGAGAGCCGCGTTAAACGAAGCACGAGCAAGAGTTTTACAGGGACGTTCAGCAGTTGAGAAGGCTAAAACCGATTTGAATTACACACGGATAACTTCACCTGTAAACGGAGTTGTAATTGACAGACAGGTTGATGAAGGACAAACGGTTGCTTCCAGTTATCAAACTCCTACGCTTTTTAAGATTGCCGAAGACTTAACGCAAATGCAAATTGAAACGAAGATTGACGAGGCTGATATTGGAACAGTTAAAGAGGGACAAAATGCTAACTTTACGGTTGAAGCATTCCCTGATGAAAAATTTTCAGGGAAGGTTGTTCAGGTTAGAATGGCTGCTGAAACAAGCAGTAATGTCGTAACTTACACTGTAATAATCCACGTATCGAACCCGGATTTGAAATTAAAGCCCGGCATGACGGCTAATGTTTCAATTCAAACTGCTGTTGCAGAAAACGCCCTTAAAATTCCCGTAGCCGCATTAAGGTTTACACCTCCTGAAGAACTTTTGAACACAATATCTTATGACAAAGAACTTTTGGAACAGAAAAGAACTTTTAACACGGGGATTGTATGGCCTGAGAGGGACGGAATGATGATGAGGCCGGTAAAGGTTGAGACGGGAATATCGGACGGAAATTTTATAGAGCTTGTCAACGAAGAATCATCAAGAGAATCAAGAAAGAAAATTTTGCATGAAGGAACGGAACTTATAGTAAATGCTCAGAGCGGAGTTAAAACAGGTCAGTCAGGAAGAGTTGTAATGCCCGGTATGAGAATGAGGGTGCCGAGAACACTAAGAGGAGGAGCCAGATAAGCCCCCCTCTTTTGCTCCTCATTTTCTCCTAAAAATTACCATTCCTGACAAAAGCATTAAAGCTGATGCAAAAATATTCATTGAGTTACAACCGCTGCTGCTTCCGAGAGAATTTTGTTCATCTTTTTCATCATCTTTTCCGCCGCCTGAACCTGAACTTGAAGTTGTAATTACTGGTGCATAGGTTTTTCCTGTTTCAAAGTATGCCGCAACATCGACATTCTTTTCTGACGGTTCTGACGGTACTTTATTGACCTCTTCACCTTTAGAATTATAGAAAACTGCGACAGAGGATTTATCTTCTTCAGAAGCCTTAACAAAATCGCCGTTTACGTCTTCAACCATTGAGTGCCAGAATATCAAAGCTCCTTCGCTCAATTTATCAAGAGAGACATTGAAGACATAAATTTTGTTTTCACTAACTTCGATTTCAGGAAGCACAACCGCAATATCTTGAGAGAGTTCAGCGAAATATTTTTTATCAGCATCACTTACATCACTGATTTCTCTTTCTGTTTGAGTTGAATTTGAATCGCTGAGTGCCTCAACTTCAACATCATCAGGAATTGAACTTAATGCTTCTTTCAATCTGCTTACGATGTCAGATTTTTTCGCTTCAACGTCCATTTTCGGAGCTGTTAGGATTGTTGTTGTCGGTACAACGGGAGGATTTGTTCCGCCTCCGTTATCATCAACTGCAATATATATTGATATATTGAGCTTATTATCACGAACGCCGTCGCTAATGAGATATTCGCCTTCATCAGAGAGCATATATTCGCCCTCAGAGATTTCGCCGGTGTTGCAGTCCGCAATCATTGTTGTACCGATGAAAAGCGTTATAGTTTTATCATCAACGATTGTTGCTCCCGCACCTGTGTATTTGCTGATGTCCCTTACAACTCCGTCAGCCTGAACCGCCATAACATGAAGTCCTAATGAGTTCAAAGCCGAGCAGTCAGGAATTGGTCTATAACCTTCAATCGGTGTGATGTTGTTGATATAGGAATAAAATTTCGCAAAAGTTTCATCACCAAGATTATCAGCCGTGAGAGTGCAATAAGGATTTCCAAAGCCTACAATAGGTGTGTAACCTTCTGCGATTTTGTCCGAACTTAAAGCGATGTTGATTGTGAAGCCTGTTCCGCTCGCCTGACGTTCACCGCTCGAATATGCTGCTGTATAACTGTCGGAAATTTCTACGCAGTTTGTTGCATTAACCAGCCTGTAATTTTCAAGTGCTTCATCAACTTCATCAACAACTCCCGCAGGGGTCAACATGAAAAATATTCCAACCGAGTTATTAGCCTGAGTAATTACGCCTGCATTAGCTACAGTTGTATAAATTTCAGCTCTTATGTCTGAATATTTTTCGGTTGAATCTCTGAATGTCGCGTAATATTTTTGACCGTCTGTAATGTCGTAATTGATTTTGAGAATTTTATCGGTGTCTGAGTATGTGAAATCCTCAATTACAGTGCTTCCTCTTCCTGAACCTCTTGTTAATGAAACAATGCTGTCATATTTTGCATCGCTTGGAACGTTAGAGAACACCATTTTAATAGGCTGATTTGTTCCGTAGCCTGTGCCATAATTTGAAGGAACTACAGAAGCATTTGTGATTTCGGGTAAATAGGCATTGCAATTTACAACGATGTCGGGTTGATTTTTGAGCATGTATGTAATCTTTGTAATTGTTTTGCCAGCGATGTCCGCCGTGTGAGCATAATATCTGATTGCCCCGTGAGGTTCTGAATATGTATCATCAATAACAAAAGCTATTGCGTTAGCTCTGACCCAAAGGTTATTGAGATGTCGAAGGCCATAAATTTTTCCGTCCGATGTCTCAACAGTTGCTCCCAAGTAATCAGCAATCTGGATACTATCAACTTCTGTTATTGCGAGCGTGTAATGTCCCCAACTGCTTGAAGCTCCGCTTGAAACTGTTACAGTTGAGTCTGTGAGTTCGGTTATATCAGTTGACATTGCGCTGAAATTTCCATCATTTGCAACTTCTTTATACTCGTCAAAAATTTCTGTGCTGAATTTATAACGGCCTTTGTCGGATTTTTCATCATCGGTTAAAGTGTCATAAACCGTTTTGCTCATTTTAACTTGAACGTCTTTAACGCCGTAAATTATGTTACAGCCGTTTTCATCAGTCGAAGTTACAAGCTGAACAAATCTGCTTCCGGGAAAATGATCTGTTGCGCTGCTTATAGCGTCAAGGTCAGATGCAAGAGCTGCTGCGGTTGTTCCGAGTTCTCCTGCGTAAAATTCTGCGTAAGTCATATCGGTTGTCGCATAATGAACATCAGAAATTACAATGTCCGCACGAATATCAATATATTTCCCGTTAGCATCAGCAAATACCATGTGATATTCTTCACCTTCAGCAAGAGTTCCGTTAATCGTTAAGACACCGTTTGAATAACTGTAATCTGAATCTGTTAAATCTGTTCTTCCATGTCCGCTGCCCTTATAAACCGAAATAATTTTCGTGTAAGAAGCATCTTCAGGAACATCGTTGAAAATCATTTGTATCGCAACGTTAGTGCCGGGAGCTGCAAATCCGCCTTTAGGTTTCACTGTGGCAGAAGTATATTCAGGTAAAGCGACATTGCAATTTATAACAACATCGGGCAAATCCTTTAACATGTATGTAATTTTTGTTATTGTTTTGCCGGCGATGTCAGCAGTATATCTGTAATCTCTAACAACTCCGTTACCGTGAGGCTCAACGTAATTTTCATTGACACAGAAAGCTATGTCGGTGTTGCTCCAAATATTATTATCGTGTCTCATGCCGTAAATTTTTCCGTCTGATGTTTCGACTTTGACACCTAAATAATTTCTGGCAACTTTATCATTGCTTGTTCCGATATTAATGTCAGCACTTGATACGCTCAAAACATAATGTCCCCAACGTGCGCTTGCTCCACTGACCAAACTTACGACAGCATCATCGGCTGCTTCAGTTTCTGTTACCATTGCACTGAAAGAGCCGTCAGCATTCAAAGTTTTATAC
>CALBPU010000026.1 GCA_937899395.1 uncultured Fretibacterium sp. | reverse complement strand
ACGACGCTCTTCCGATCTGAAATCAAATGGGATTTTGAAGCTGATGTCGTTGTCATTGGAGCAGGTGGAGCTGGATTACCTGCTGCTCTAAAGGCTCATGAAGACGGGGCAAAAGTTCTTATCGTAGAAGCTAACTACGACTGCGGAGGACATGCTGCTATCTCCGAAGGACAAATGCACTCAGGCGGTTACACAGTGGATCAGCAAAAATGGAAAGTAAAGGACGCTGCTGACCTTTATTACTATGATCACACCAGAGGCTTTTGGGATTCACGCTACAACAACAGGGAAGTCGTCAGAAGCGTTGCTAACAGCATGGCCGAAGCTTACAAGTTCGTAATCGACAAAGGAATTATCGTTCAGGACATCGAGCCTATGGTACGTTCATACTATCGCGACGGCGGTTATGATGCAGACGGAATTGCCCGTATGACTTACGTTGACGCTACTCAATGGGTCAATGACATCACAGGAAGAAAAAATAATGGAATCGGAGTAACTCGTCCGTTAGAGAAGAGTCTTCGTGATGCAGGCGTGCCTTTCCTGATGAACTATCACATGGACACTATCATTCGTGAAGCACCTTTGAGCGGCAAAGTCATTGGTATTCAAGCAAGCTACAGCCCGACGATTCTTCCGGGAGAAACCGAACCTTTAACAAGTTTCTTCTCAGAGGGAAATATTGATTGCAAAAAAGATAATGTCTACGTGAAAGCTAACAAAGCCGTTATCATTTGCACAGGCGGTTCAATCGGTAATCTTAATTTCCGTACGATGATCGACCCAAGACTTGGACCCGAATTTGACGGTTTAGCAGGAATGCCTTTCTCAGATCAGGATGGTTCAGGAGAACTTGCAGCTATGAAGATAGGTGCTTCTATGGGATCAGTAGCTGGTTACATGGTTGACGATGGCGCGGCTATTGTTGCTCCTGCTCGTGTAGGCTGCCAGTATGGTTACGGCAACGGCTTTGATGAGAACAGCAAGGTTTGGAAATTGTTCAGATCTCGCGGAATAGTGCCGGATTACAAGAGCATGATTATTGTAAATATGCTTGGACAACGTTGCGGAAATGAAGATTTGCTCTCAAATTCACGTTCAATGCCAAAAAGTTACGAATTTTTCTCAACGGCGTTTTGCAGTGTATTTATTGACGCTGACGGCGACGGAAATGCAGAATGCTATGGCGGACCTTTATGGGCAGTCTTTGATCAGGATGCTGCAGTTCGTAACGACTGGGACATGGAAAAAGCAGTTGACTATGAATACGGCTATGCTTTCAAAGCTGATACAATCGAAGAGCTTGCGACGAAAGTTATCAACAAATACTACGAGAACATCAAGATGGATCCAAAGATTCTTGCTGAAACGATTGCAAGATTCAACGCTGCTGTAGAAGCAAAAGGCGGCGACGATTGGGGACGTACAAAACTTGATTATAAGATCGAGAAAGGCCCGTTCTATTGTGTATGGGCAACTCCTAATTTACATGACACTCTCGCAGGACTTCGCACAAACGGAAGTATGCAGGTTCTTGACCTTGACGGTAAAGCTATTCCAGGTTTATTTGCGGCAGGAGAGAGTGCGGGCGGTATGCACGTTCACGGATTAGGACGCGTAATAACTTCAGCTTATATTGCAGGACGTGCAGCAGCTTCAGTCAATGATGAAGGAATTGCTACAGCGGACTTAGCTTTGAAACCAGAATTTGCCGGACTTGAAACAAACGATCTGACAAAGACCGACAAAATTTCCTACTTCAATCAGCGTGGCGGCTCATCTGCTATAATGTCCAACTCAAAGAAGCAGAAAGAACTTGACGCATTAGCCAGAGGAGAAGAAATTGAAGTTGTGGAACTTGCCTACACAGCCGGATCAGGTGGTGCAAACGCTGCTTACGGAGCTAACAACTACACTGGAACATCAGACAACGGAATGGGCGGCGCAATTAAAGTTCAAGTTACTGTTATGAACGGTGAAATCATCGACATCAAAGTAACAGAACACAAGGAGACCGTAGGAATAGGAGATGTAGCTCTGGAGAAATTAGTAGCAGAAGCAAAAGAGAAGAAATCAGCCGAAGTTGATGTCGTTACAGGCGCAACAATTACCAGCAAGGCTTTTGTTGAAGCACTCAGCAAAGCGATAAGTAAGATTGAATAAAATTTTGTGAAGTTTAGTAGAATAAAAAACGTCCCTTATGTTTCGTCGTAAGGGACGTTATATTTTCTTTATTTGTTTCTTTAATTCTACATAACCCCTTCTGCAATCTTCGTGAAAAATTTAATCATAGGTTCAGCGTATAATCCGTAAAGAAATGATCCTGCCGCTAAAATTCCCAACGGTATTAACATCGCAAGTCCCGGATCTTTTACGCCTTTATTTGCAGTCTTGAAATCAAAATTTTGACCGGGCATTATGAAAATGCTGAATATCGAAAATATATATAACACCGTAAGCACTGCTGAAATCGCAAGCATAGCTATTCCAACATGACCAAGAGGATAACTTGCTGCACAAGCTGTCCCAAGCTGCCACTTACCCATGAAGCCCGCTGAAGGCGGTAATCCGCATAATGCTAATCCCGAAATTAACAGTGCAAATGAAGTTTTAGGCATTCCGAGACCTATTCCTCTCATATCGAACAAATACTCTCGTTCTGTCTGGCATAAAATTGCTCCTGCGCAAAAAAATAAGTTTATTTTCATCACAGCATGGCCGCCCATGTGTGTTAATGCTCCAACTAATCCTTCAGGAGTTAATAATAAAACCCCCATTAAAATATATGAAAGCTGACTTATCGTTGAATATGCAAAACGGCGTTTCAAATGTTGTGTCCTCAGTGCCATTGATGAACCATATATTATCGTTATACACGCTAAAGCAAATGCTGCCCATTGTGCCCATGTACCTGCTAAAACTTTTGGCTCGTATACATACCATGTTAAACGGATTACAGCAAAAATTCCCGCTTTAACAACCGCTACTGCATGTAATAATGCCGTAACAGGTGTCGGAGCTACCGAAGCACTCGGTAACCAACCATGAAACGGAAATATCGCTGCCTTAACTCCGAAACCTAAAAATCCTAAAAACCATGCCATTAATAACATATTGTCAGGTTCATTCGGAAATATTCCTAAAGTTCCTCCAAACCTAAAAGCTTCTCCGCCTCCTTTAGACATTGCGTAAGTAAGAGCTATAAATGCACACGCTGCTCCTCCGACTGAATACGACAAATATTTTCGCCCTGCATAACGTCCTCTTCCGTCCATTTCGTGCATTACTAACGGCAATGTTGTTAATGTCATCACTTCATAAAATAAATACAGCGTCAATAAATCCGCAGATAAAGCTATTCCTGTTACTACTCCGTAAGTTAAAACAAACCAACCGAAAAATGATGTCTCCCTGTGTTCATGGCTCATATATTCAAAGGCATATAAAGTTGTTAATGGCCATAATACCCCTATTAATACGGCAAAAACTGTTCCTAAACCGTCAAGCCTCAAAGAAAAAGCAGCAGCTTCCGAAAGTCTGAACAGCGTTAAAGTGTTTACAGGAAGATAAATTACAAGGAGCAAAATTATTAACGTGTTTAACAGAACCGAACATTCAATGAAAATATTTCGTGATTTTTTATCATTGAATTTCAATGACGGTATTAACATTGCTGAAAGTGCCGGAATTAAAATCGGAAGCAATAAAAATTTCTCGTTCATAAAAATTAAATCTCCTTTTCAAAATCAATTTTTTACCCGTTCTCGGTCAGGGTGCTCTCCTCCCCAACCTAAAGGAGGCATGTTTTCAATCCTTGAAATATCTTCAGGAGAAATCTCAAATTCCAAGCTGTCAAAATATTCCTGAAGCCTTTCAATTTTTAACGAAGATCTCGGTAAAGGCATTACACCTTCATAAAGACAAAATCTTAAACATATTTGAGCCTTGCTTACGTTATATTTTTCGGAAAGCGAGGAAATTAAAACGTCATCAAAAATTCTTCCTCTTGCTAAAGGGCTCCAAGCCTGAAGCAAAATTTTTTTCTCCCTGAAATAATTTAACGCAAATGTCTGAGTATGTCCCGGGTGAAATTCAAGTTGTGCGACTGACGGAAATACTTTGCAATTTTTTATGATTTCTTCAGCGTGGTAAGGCAAAAAATTACTAAGTCCCAACGCTTTAATTTTTCCCTGAAAATATAATTCTTCCATTGCCTGCCATGTTTCGAGATTTATATTCATGTCTTTATCAGGCCAGTGAATCATATAGACATCAAGATAATCTGTTCCGAGATTTTCAAGTGTCCTGTTGAAGGCCGCAAGAGCATTTTCATAACCCATTTCGTTTTTCCAGATTTTTGAAGCAATGAAAATTTCCTCTCGTTTTTTGCCAGTGAGCTTCAAAGCCTCGCAAATAAATTTTTCGGTATTATAAAATGATGCCGTGTCAAAATATTTTACGCCGTTTTCCAACGCAAGTTTTATCGCTTCCAAGTCAGCTTTATAAGTCCCAAAACCTAACTCAGGAATTTCAAGATTATTATTAAGTCGGAAGTTCTTCAAAAAATTTCCCTCCATTTATAAATTAAGAATTTCAGATTGATAATCTTTATCATAAAGTCGAAAAAAATGTTAGAGATATTTTAGGGAATTTTGAAAAAAAATTTGACAGATTTATTTTTGCGGTTTATAATTCCGGCTCAATGCAATTCGCAATTCAGTAATATATATTGTTAATGATTGAATTAATAAAACAATATCTTTTCTACCACTTTTCAATAGAAGAAGCCGGAGCTATCCCAAAACACTCCGGCTCCGTAAACCTACCACTTAAGGCAAGTTCGACTTAAAAATTATTTGTTGAGAAATTTATTAACCTTCTCTTTAACTCTTGAACCGTCCGCAAGACCTTTTGCTTTTTGCATAACGGCTTTCATCAATTTGCCCATGTCTTTAGGCGAGGCTGCGTTAATTTCTGAAGCTGCTTCCGAAATCATAGCGTCAAGTTCTTCATCGCTTAATTGTTTGGGTAAATAAGGCTCAAGGATTTTTATTTCGGCGAGTTCTGATTCGGCTCTGTCATTTGCACCGCCTGCTGTATATTGTTCTGCGGCATCTTTGCGTTGTTTTATGAGCCTCTTAATGACCGTATAAACATCATCATCTGAAATTTCGGCATTCTTACCTTTATCGGCCTGTAATTTTTGTAATTCAGCCTTTAACATTCTCAAGGTTGAAAGTTTCGGTTCTGATTTTTCCTTCATTGCGTTCATTAAATCTTTAGCAATATCATTTACTAACGACATAAAATTTTCTCCTTTCGTCATGAAAAACATGAAAAAACGGGAGCCTCGAAAAGCCCCCGCATAATTTCAAAATTAAAATAACGTCTTAGCTTGGATTCCTATGACGCATACTCTTACGTTTACGGGCAGCTTCTGCACGCTTAATTTTTTTTGCGTCGCTAGGCTTCTCGTAATGTTCACGTCTGCGAGCTTCACGCAGAGTTCCTACTCTCGCTACTTCACGTTTGAATCGCTTGAGGGTTTCCTCGAGAGACTCTCCATCTTTACGGGTTACTGTAGTCATTATAAAATCCCGATGCAAAAAACATAAAAATACCTAACATTTATTACATTTTTCTTACTGTTTCACAGAACCCGACACTCTGATTGCTCAGTGTATCGTTTGTATAGCTCTCCACAATCATTACGGGGGCATCGAATCCCCTTAGAGTTTAGGCTTTCAGGAAAGCTAAGCTCTTTATTATGCTGTGACTCCCACCGTTCTCAGCAGTTCCTGACCTCCTGAAGTTGGTGCTTGAGATTTTATATTAAAATAACATTGTAATGTGATACCTTTTTATAGGTTGTAAAACACACAGCATTTTTAATTATACTCTTTAGGAAAATGTAATTTCAATATGTTTCCTGCAGCGTCCTCCTTTCTGTTAAATTTTGTTGAATTTGGCTATTAGGACTTTGTGCATTAATGGCAGTTATTGTTACATATTTACCTACGATACGACTACCTCCCTTCGGATTCGTTACGGCCAAATCGGTTAGCCCGGAGGCCAGCCGAGATTACGTCCTGCGAGTAAATGCAGATGCAAATGCGGGACTGACTGTCCGCCCTGTTCTCCTGTATTGATTACCATTCTGTAGCCGTTTTTATCAAGTTCAAGCTGTTTGGCAATTTTAACGGCACTGCTCATTAAGTTACTCCACACTGAATCATCTTCAACCGCTGATGCAGAGGCGTAATGTTTTTTCGGGATAACCAAAACATGTACAGGTGCCTGCGGATTCAGATCACGAAAGGCAACGACGTTTTCATCACTGTACAAAAATTCTGTCGGTATATCGCCGTTTGCAATCTTGCAAAAAATACAATCGCTCAAAATTTTTTTTCGCCTCCTTAAAATAGTTGCTTCGTATTTTATAACAAAATTTAAGAGTTCACAATTCAAATATACTTAATTTTTTTGCGCTCTGTGAAAATCTGTGATATAAATTACCATAATTATTAAATTCCATTGAAAGGATTTGATTAAAAATATGGAAATGTATTTAGCGGCTTTGAAAGACCTGATATTAAGATCGGGTTTTTGCGGTCTCACACAGTACAACATAATAATGATTATCGTAGCATTCGTTCTGTTGTACCTCGCAATCGGAAAAGGCTTTGAACCTTTATTGCTTGTTCCGATAGCTTTCGGGTGCTTGTTGGTCAACCTTCCGTTATCAGGAATAACAGAGGGCTTCAACCCTGAAACAAATACGATAGGATTTTTGCGTTCGTTATATTACGGAGCAGAGTTTGAAATTTATCCGATATTAATTTTCTTAGGTATCGGAGCAATGACAGATTTCGCGCCTTTAATCGCCAACCCGATTACGTTTTTATTAGGCGCGGCGGCACAGTTCGGAGTTTTTGTTGCGTTCATCGGAGCTAACTGGCTCGGAACTTTGACTAACGGACTTGTTTCGTTCAATATTAAAGAAGCCGCAAGTATTGCAATCATCGGCGGAGCTGACGGTCCTACGAGCATTTATTTGACCGTAATGCTTGGACAGACTCAGATTTTGGGAGCAATCGCCGTTGCCGCATATAGCTATATGTCATTAGTTCCTATGATTCAGCCGCCTGTTATTTATTTAATGACTTCGAAAAAGGACAGGGGCATTGTAATGGGACAGCTTCGTCAGGTCAGCAAGCGCGAGAAAATTTTGTTCCCGATTATCTGCACGGTTGTTTCGGGATTAATTCTTCCGGCGTGCGTGCCGCTTGTCGGAACATTAATGTTCGGAAATTTATTGCGCGAATGCGGAGTTACTGACAGACTCAGTAACACTGCTCAGAACGAGTTAATGAACATAGTTACGATATTCTTAGCGTTGTCAGTCGGCTCAACTATGGAAGCTGATAAATTCCTGAC
>CALBPU010000025.1 GCA_937899395.1 uncultured Fretibacterium sp. | reverse complement strand
TCTGTAAGAATTTAGATGAAGCAATTTCTATAGCTTTTGAAGTTTGGTGACTATATCACCTCTTGCTGTTTTTTGCAGTTATTATACAACAGACAAAGCTATGGACTAAAAAATGATTTAAGGTTAAAATTAGTCAACTGAATTTTGAAGGGAGATTTTTTTAATGGGAATTGAATATAAAGATTACTATAAAATTTTAGGAGTATCACGAGACGCAAAGCCTGATGAAATTCGTAAGGCTTACAGAAAATTATCAAAACAATATCACCCTGATGTATCAACTGAAAAAGATGCTGAGGAAAAATATAAGGAAATTAACGAGGCTTATGAAGTTTTAAAAGACCCTGATAAACGTCAAAAATATGATACTCTAGGAATGAATTGGCAAAACGGTCAAAATTTCACTCCTCCTCCCGGTTGGCAGCATGTAAATTTCGGAGGCGATTTTGGCGGTGAAGGCTTTAGCGACTTTTTCCAAACTTTATTCGGAGGTGCAGGAGGCTTCAGCGATATTTTTTCGGGACATTCAAATTTTTATAATGAACAAAAACCCGTCAGAAGAGACAGCGAAGTTGATTTAACATTGTCGCTTGATGAAATTCTTGAAGGAGGAACACGGACATTAATTTTCAACGGCTCAAACGGTAAACGTTCAATTAACGTCAGACTGCCTAAAGGAATTACGGAAGGCTCTCAAATTAAGTTACCCGGAAAATCTGAACACGGCGGAGATATTTTAGTCAATATTCATATTGCACCTCATAAAATTTTTGAGGTCAAGGATTACGATTTAACACGCGATGTTAAAGTCCCTGTTTATGATGCTGTATTGGGTAAAGACCTTTCTGTTGAAACTCTTAACGGCTCAGTTACGGTAAAAATGCCTGCGGGTATTCAAGACGGACAAAAATTAAGATTAAGGGGTAAAGGATTACCGAATCGAGACGGAACTAACGGGGATTTATACGTTAGAGTTAGAATTGAAATTCCGCGTCGTTTAACATCAGAACAAAAAAAATTATGGGAAGAAATTGCGAAATTAGGTTAAAAAATTTGGATAATCATTATATAATTTCTTTATCCGATTTTATTAGAGGTGATTATTTTGCGCTCAAAAATTTTTAATGTACCTAACACTCTAAGTTTAATTCGTGTATTTCTTGCGCCTTTAGTTTTGTTGTTTCTGTCTCTCAGGATTAATGACAGGGTCATAACTTCCCTTCCTGATGTAAGTTGGGGAGATGTTCTTGCGGCTGTCGTGTTTATTATTGCGGCACTAACTGATACATTCGACGGTTATATTGCTCGAAGGGACAATCTTGTTACGACGCTGGGGAAATTTATTGACCCTCTTGCTGATAAAGTCCTCGTTATTGCGGCGATGTTAGCTCTTATTGAACTTAACAGGCTTCCGGCATGGATTGCGATGGTGATAATCACTCGTGAATTTGTTGTTACGGGTTTGAGATTAGTAGCGGCTGCTGAAGGAGTTGTTATAGCTGCTTCAAAGGGCGGAAAATTAAAGACCGTTTGCCAAATTATTGCCTTAATAATGTTAATACTGAATATTCCGTATGGAATGGTTTTAATGTGGGTTGCAATGATTTTAACGGTATGGTCGGGAATGGATTATTTGATTAAAGGAAGCAAAATTATTACAGGATAGTATAAGCCTAATTACACTCAAAGCTGCCAGCGTAACTGGTAGCTTTTTATTGTTTTTTGGGGCTAATTAAAATATGTCAATTAGTTAATATTTGAACACTATACCTATTACAGCAGAAAAGAATATCCAGAATACAGGGTGAAATTTCTTCGTGAAATTTATTGCGTGAGTGAAAATTAACAACATCACTGCAAGAATTAACGCTTTAATGTTTATCGGGTTTGTAAAATTTCCTCCGAAAAATGTTACACGTGCAACTACTATTCCTGCCGCCGTAATCATTGCAGCACTCGCAGGACGAAGACCGTAAAATGTACCGATTACATATTTATTATCTTTGAACGTATAAAGGAATGCTGCAACAATTAAAATTACAATTACACTCGGAGTTATTAAACCTAACGTCGAAATTATTGCTCCCGGAATACCTGCCGTAATATATCCTGAATATGTCGCCATGTTTACACCGATTGCTCCGGGAGTTGATTCGGAAATTGCTATCATGTCTGCAAGCTGTTGATGTGTGAACCAGCCCGTTCTGTCCGAAATACTGTAAAGAAACGGAAGCGTCGCCATTCCTCCTCCTACTGCAAATAATCCCGTCTGAAAAAATTCCCAAAATAATTTCATGTATATCATTTACTTTGACACCGCCTTTAAGACTATTCCTGAAAGCCCTGCTAAAATTACAAAAATTACTGGTGATATATTAAACATGATTGAGCCTGCTAAAACTAATATATAAATGCCTAAAGTTTTTTTGTCGATTATGGCTTTGCTGAAAAGTTTTATTACAGCGTTAAATATTAAAATGCAAACACAAACTCTTATTCCTGCAAAAGCATGTTTCACCCATTCTAACGATGAATATATCTGAATTACTCCTGCCAATAACGTTATTATTATGAGAGAAGGAAATACTATGCCGACTGTAGCAAAAATTCCTCCGATATTTCCTGCAACTTTACGCCCTATAAACGTAGCTACATTTACAGCGATAACACCGGGAGTGCATTGTCCTATTGCGTAATAGTCAGCAAGTTCTTCATCAGTGCCCCATTTTTTATTCTCAACTATTTCACGCTGAAGTATTGGCAGCATCGCATAACCTCCTCCGAATGTTACTGCGCCCATTTTTGCGAAAGTTATAAAAAGCTCTATTAATTTTTTCATCGTTTAATCTCCTTATTATTGCAAATTTTTGACAAAATACATTTTTCACATTCGGGATTTCTTGAATGACATATTGCACGTCCATGACATATCATATTAACATGGCTTCCTAAACATCTCGAAGCAGGTATTAAATCTTCAAACATCTCTGAAATTTCTTCGGGCGAAAATTTTTCGGGAGCAATTCCCAGACGCTTTGAAACTCTCGTAACATGAGTATCAACAGGAAACGCTTTCAACTCTAAATCAAACAGCAAAACACACGCAACTGTCTTAGCTCCGACACCGGGTAATTCACGCAAATAATTTTTTATATATTCACGTGAATTATTAAGTGTTAAATTCTTCAATGAGTATTCGCCGAAATCATTATGAATTTTTTCAAGTATGTAAATTATTCTCGCTGCTTTTGTGTGAGCAAGTCCCGCTGTCTTAATTACTGCCTCAAGATTTTCAGCTCCTGCTTCAACAACGTTATGCCATTCGGGATAAAATTTTTTGAGGTTCTCAAATGCTGTATCACGGTTTTTATCATTAGTGTTTTGTGATAAGACCGTCAATATAAGCCCGTCTAAAGGTTCCTCATGGCCTAAATTCGGAGAACGGGCTTCATTGTGATATAAATTTTCAAGTTCATCAAGAACATAAAAGATTTTATTTTTCAGTTTTTGATTCTGCATTTTTATTTTTGCGTTTACGGGTTGAACGTCCGAATTTTTTCTCTAACCTCATTCCGTCGCTTAACATCTTTTTCAGCCTTGCTTTTACAAGTCCGTGTACTGAACCGTCAGTATATGAGCCGTCTTTACGTAATTTACCCGCTGAAACTCCCGTCAAAATTTCAATCCCTTCATCAATATCATTGACTGCCCATATCGAAAATTTTCCCTCTTTAACTGCTTCCATAACTTCAAGATTTAACATTAAGTGTCTTGCGTTTGATTGAGGGATCATTACTCCCTGTTCGCCGTTTAAGCCCGAAATTTTGCAATAATCATAAAAACCTTCAATCTTTTCGTTTACTCCTCCGATAGGCTGAACTTTTCCGAATTGGTCAACAGAACCTGTAACTGCTATTCCCTGTTTCAAAGGCAATCCCGATAAAGCTGAAAGTATGCAATATAATTCAGTTGATGAAGCACTGTCGCCCTCAATTCCCGAATAATTTTGCTCAAATGTTATATGCGCACTTAAACTCAACGGCATATCCTGAGCATATTTTCGTCCGAGATAACTCGATAAAATCATTAAGCCTTTATTATGAATAGGGCCTGTCATTTTAACTTCACGTTCGATATTAACAACGCCTTCCTGTCCCATAAAAACATTCGCTGTTATCCTCGAAGGGTGTCCGAACCTGTAATCGCCTAAATCAATAACACTAAGTCCGTTAATCTGTCCAACCTCTTCTCCTGAAGTATCAATGTAAATTACTCCGTCCTTAAATGCCCGTTCTAATTTATCCTTATATAAACCTGAACGGAAATTTTTATGTTGAATTGCTTTAATGACATCTTCACGTTTAACAATTTTTTTCGCATTTGCCCAAGCGTTTGATTCAGTTAATAATTCACGAAGCTTTCCGACTTCAACGGACATTAAATTTTGATCTTCAGCTTCTCTTCCTGACCACTCTATAATTTCCGATAGTGCTGAAGCGTCAAAAGGTTTGAGATTTTCACGTTTTATAAATTCAGCGATAAATCTCGCCATTTTTCGTTCGTTATCGGCGGTTCTGGGCATATCGTAATCAAAGCTCGCTTTAATCTTGAAGATTTTGTTAAATTCAGCGTCATAATATTGAAGCAATGAATAAATATACGGTGAACCTGTCATTATAATTTTCGTGTTGATTTTTATTGCTGAAGGTCTTAACGAAGCTACGGGTAAAGCTCCGTATTGCTCACCGAGATTTTCAATTACAGCCTCGCCAGTCCTCATTAACCTTTTAATCGACTCCCATGACATGAAATTCATCAAAACTTTTTCGGCGTCAAGAACTAAAAACCCTCCGTTAGCTTTGTGAAAAGCTCCTGCCAAAATCTTCTTGAAATCCGTATATAAATATCCCTGATGACTTTCATATTCAGTACGGCCTGATAAATTATAGTAAGTCGGATTGGTTTCCCATATTACAGGAGCGCCTTTTGAAGGATCGTTAATGACGAATAAATTCGCCTGATAACGTGTGAAATCAACTTCTGCGTTCTCCTCACGTGCAGCCGTAACAAATGCTCCCGAATTTTCAATGACATCTTCAGTCATTTTTGCGAACCAATTCAATAAAGGCTCATTGTCTTTATAATTTTCACAGACATCATTGAAACACGGAGTTATTGCGGTGCGGCAAATTTCTGCTTCAAGTTTTGCTAATTCTTCACGCAGTTTTTTCTCCATGTCTCTGATGTTTCGCATTCCTATCAAAGTTCTTTGTGAAATTTTTTCGCTTTGAGCCTGATAACGTTTTTGTTTTTTAGGGTCAAGAGCGTCATATTCTTCGGGCTTTATTTCACGCTGAATTTCTTTGCCGTCTTCATCTTTATCTTTAACTAAAGGGACATTGATAAATCCTTGAGGAGTTCTTTTGAGCGAGAAATTATTTTTGGCTGCCTTAGCTTTTAAGTCGTCCATAATTTCCCCTGCTTTCTCCTGAAATTCTTTAATCCTTGAGGCCTTAGCAGTTTCATATTGGCTTTGTTCAAAGGCTTTGCTGATTACGGTTTTTAATTCCTTTAATAACTCTTCAAGTTCATCTGATAATTTTTTTCCCTGACCTGCTTTAACGGAAATTGCTAAAGGTTCGCCGGGCTTATCGAAATTGTATAAATATAACCAGTCGTCAGGAGCAGGTAATTTTTCGGCCATGCTCTTTAGTCTCTCAAGAATATAACTCGTTCTTCCGCTGTCAGGCTGTCCTACAACAAAAATATTATAGCCTCGACCGTTCACAGTCAGTCCGAACTCCATTGCTTCAACGGCTCTTTGTTGACCGATTAACGGTTCAGGCTTTAATGTCCGAGTTAATTTAATATCGTCAGTAGTTTTAATTTTCCAACTCTCAACAGGTTTAACCCTCCTGAGCTTTTCAGGTGATAATTTTTTTGATGTCAAAATAATTTTTTCTCCATAATAATAATTTTAATCAGTGAGACATTTATTAGCCGCTAATGCCTCAATAACGGCCATGTCATCACCTTCAACAAGTATTGCGCTCATCTTCTCGTAATCGTTAAAACCTCCGAGAGAATCAAGAGTGTCAATCATATATTCACGTTCTCTGCCTTCAAATCTGTTTGACAAAAGCCCGAACAAAGTTACGCCCCTCGAAAACCAATTATAAAATTCGTCCGAAATCGAAAGAACATCATAATAAAGTAAAGCGAACTGAAAATCATCTTGAGTTTGTGCGTCATCATCTTCATCAGGTTCTTCAAAAAATCCTAACATATAAAACGGAATATCAGGGCCTTTCATTAAAGCATTCCAAAACAAATTTGCACAGACTTTTTGTTTCGGTTCGGGTGAAAGTTCCCATGCGCTTACGAGTTTAGCATAAGCCCAGCCTGCTGTGTGGTCTTCGTCCTGCATTGTGAGAGCCAAAATCTTTTGCCATTCTTTACGGTAAATTAACAATCTGTAACGCAATGATTTCATGCTTTCATAATTTTCATCTTCTTCGTTGTCGTAATTTTCCTCCGAGAATTTTACGACCGTATCACAAACTTCGTAGGCTTCGTCATGTTTACCGAGCATTAAAAGCGAATAAGCCAATCTCTGATTTAACGCTATAGTGTATAAAACTTTGCTGTCGTGCATGGCAAAATTTTCGGGAGCATTAAGAGCCTCAACTCCCCGCCGCAAAAATTTAACACGTTCTTCAGCATCTTTTGTATTGTCAGCTCTCATGATTAGAGCCTCGATATTATTCGGGTCAAGTTCGAGAATCTGACCTGTTATCGCCAAAATTCTTGCAGTACTTTCAGTTGTCCATGCCATAGATAAAAGCTGTTCAATTCTTTTGGCTTTATTAGTAATTTGATTTCGTTTAGGTGCCATAAAATTTTTCTCCGTTATTAATAAAATATTAATCTACGTCCCATTTCGGTGTTGAATCTTTATTATTTTCTTTAGGTGCTGAATTATCTCCGCTGCTCGATGATGAAGAATCTTTCATTGATGTAACACTTTCTCCTGAGCCTCCGCTATCTTTCGAGAAATTTTTGAGGCTTGTAAGAATGACACGGCCGCCCCAAATCATTCCCCATTGTCTTGCGAGGTCAGCAGCTTCGACAGGTTCGCTCTCGTAAAAATACACGTTATTTTTTCTCAATTCGTCATTGATATAAGGCGTAAAACGTTTTAACATTTGCCAAGTATATTCGCCGCTGTTGGGTTCAAATCTTTTCCAGCGGTTTCCGAGCCATACCCAAACGCCTGCTTTTTTTGAGTTCCACGAAATTAAAGTGTTGAGCATGTTATCATTAAGCCAACCCATATGAGTACATCTGTAATTTTGAATCTTCAAAAATTCAGGACTGTCGATATATTTTCCGTAGCTCCATACCGTAGCTATTCTGACGATACCTGGAACGTTTGAAGGAATTACAGAGCCTACTAAAATATTTGTAGGTCTTATAGTTCCGTCGATATTGAGTTGACCGTATACCCAACGATTTTCGGCAATTTGAGCGACAGGGAAGCCGTCAAAAGTTGCGTACCAGCCTGCGGGCAAATCGTAAGGTTTCCAAATTTCAAAATTCATTGCGTAAACTTTTTGATAAGCCGACATTACAGCTCCCGAATAAGTTTTTGAGCCGTATAAAATTGCGCCGCCGGAATTTACAGTTAAACGTTGAGGAGTGGACGCAAAAATTTTCGTAGGAGTTATAAAAATCAAAAATGCAATGAATAATTTTAAGATGAATTTTAATTTACTTGAATAAAAAGACAAAATTTTTTCACCTGCTCTAAAAAGTTTAAGTTATATAAATATTTGTAAATATTATAGCCCAACCGTAAAGAAACACATAAAAAAATGCCCCCTCAAAATATAAGGGAGCAAAAATTTTATTATTGTCCTTTTACTTCTTTAGCTTTGTCCATTAAGTGCTTTAATCTCCTTTCAGTCGGCGGGTGTGAATTAAATCCGTTCGGTTGAGTTACATATTTGTTATCGGCAAATGCTTTCATGGCTCTGTATAAACCGTAAGGGTCATAGCCTGCTTTCTTCAATAAAGCTGTTCCGTAATCGTCCGCATCAACTTCCTGACCTCTGCTGAAACCGCTCTCAGCTAAATTCATCCCGATACTTCCCGCAGCTTGAGCAACTTTTCCTGCTTTTCCTAATGCTGCACTCAATATCGCCCAACCGATGTTTCGTCCGACACCTTTGTTGTAATGTCCGAGCCTTACATGTCCGATTTCATGACCGAGAACTCCTGCGATTTCTTCTTCACTGTTCAAAATTTTCATCAGACCTTGAGTAACATGGACGCTGAAATCTTTTTGCGACTTAAAAAGCACCCAAGCATTCGGCGATTCGTCCTTTTCATAATTTATCTTTACGACTTCAAAACCGTCTGTTTCAGCTATACGTTTCCAAGCGGCCTCAACAGTTTCTTTTGAGATTGAAGCATAAGAACACGAACAAAATATTAACGATGTTAAAAGACCTGCAACAAAATTTTTATACTTCATAAAATTTTCCCTCCTTAAATAGAAATTAAAAAATTACCATCGTTATTTTATAAATTAGTATATAATAACACATAAGGTAAAAGTTAATGACTGAAGAAGAGAGACAGATAAAAAATAATAAGATTAGAGAAAAATGTCAACAGACTCGTATTAAAAGGAAGAGCCAATTTTGTCTTGTCTTTCGAGTAAAAATAGATTTTTCACACCTCAATGAACGACAAAAAACTCAACTTAAAATGATATTCGTTGAAGCTAAATGGTTGTACAATGACGCACTGACTTTCATTAGCTCCAGCAACATAAGCGACATAAACGAATACGATTATAAAACTACAACTGTTCACGGTTTGGATAAGGACAGGCAGCCTGTAACTCATGAGCTTGAAAATTTAAGTTCACAGATGAAACAATCAGTAATACAAAGTATCAAAAATAACTTGAAAACTCTTTCAGCTCTGAAAGATCAAGGAAGAAAAGTTGGAAAGTTGAAATATAAATCCGATTACAATTCAATCAACCTTAAGCAGTACGGACAAACTTACAAATTCACAGATAAAAAACACATTAGGCTTCAGGGAATAAAAAAGCCACTTAAAATTGAAGGAACCGAACAATTTTTTGATATACCGGGAATTGAGTTTGCAAATGCGAAATTGTTAAATCTTCCTGATGGCTATTATATTGCGATTACAACATTTCAAAATAAAGGAGTTGAGCAGAAAAAATATAAACAAAAAATCGGAATTGATATGGGAATAAAAACCTCAATAACGACTTCAGAGGGAAAAAAATTCAAAGTATATGTTGGAGAAACGGAACGGTTAAAGAAACTTCAGAGAAAAATAATGAGACGTAAAAAAGGTTCCAGCAACAGATACAGAGCGAGGAAATTATTGAGGAAAGAATATCAGAAACTGACAAACAGAAAAAAAGATGCCGCAAATAAAATTGTTAATGAGCTTCTTAAACATGAAAAGATTTACATGCAGGACGAAAATATTAAGGGCTGGCATAAAGGGTTGTTTGGAAAAACGGTACAACATTCGATACTGGGAATATTGAAAGCAAAGCTAATGAAGAATGAACGAGTGAGTGTTTTGCCAGTAAACGTACCTACAACAAAATATTGTCCGAACTGCGGAAAAATTAACAAAGACATAAAATTATCAGACCGTGTGTATGAATGTACATGCGGATATAAAGAAGACAGGGACATACACGCGGCAAGAAATATGATACTGCTGTCAGAAGGAAGTACCTGTGGGACGCAGGAAACTTGGACTTCAAGTCCTAAACGCCTTTGGAGAGGACGTAAGACGACTTCAACCTTAGAAGTTGGAGCGCAGACCTCGTTGAATTAGGAAGCCGCCACTTCTTCAGTGGCGGTAGTTCACAACGACAGCAGTGAAAATTTTGTTTACAGCGGAGTTACTCCTAAAACTATGCAAGCAACTATTGAAAGAATGCTCACGCCCCAAATCCACGGCAAGGAGTATTTAATATGCTCGCCGACATCAATTTCAAGCAATCCGAGACCTAAATACATTGCAGGTGATAACGGTGAAATCATAACTCCGACGTTCTCAGCAACAAGCAACACGCACGCAACATCGAGCGGATTTACTCCGAACTGTGAAGCTATTCCTACGACGACAGGAAGCAATCCGAAATAGAAGCTGTCCGTTCCTAAGCACATAATTAACGGTACTGCGAAACATGCAACGATGAAGTGAGTATATCGTCCTAAATCTGGCGGAATTACCGTAACAACTGCTGAAGCCATTGCGTTTAACATTCCGGTCCCTGATAAAACTCCCGTGAAAATTCCTGCGCTGAACAAAGTTACAACCATTGCCATAGCCGCAACGCCGTATTCTTTTAATTTTTTGTTCTGCTCTTTCAAGCTCGAAATATTTACGAGTAAAGCAAACGCTAAAGCTAACATAAATACATATGCAGGATTAAATTTCGTGAACATCAACGCAACTACTACAATAATGACGAGCAATGCATTAAATAATTTTTTCCAGCCCGCAATATTTTTCGTAGCGTCTTCTGCTTTAGCTTCCGGAGCTTCAATAATTTCGCCATTATCTGCACTTAAACCTAATTTTTTCTGGCGGCGTTTTTCAACTTGACTAAGCAAGAAAGCTACTACAAAAGTAATTACAAGCATTACACCCTGAACAGGTAATAATTTGTGCCATAAATTATTTGGATCTGTTTCGAGGACTGTAGCTGCTCTCATTGTAGGACCGCCCCAAGGACATACGTTCATGACTCCGATTGCAACGCAGACGAGAAGCATTAAAGCGCGGTTATCCATTTTTAATTTTTTGAACATCGGGAGCATTGCCGTAATTGTAATAATAAATGTTGTAGCTCCTGAGCCGTCCAAATGTCCAATAATTCCAACTGCGGCCGTAGCTAAAAATATTAATACGATGCTTGTGCCGGCTTTTTTAATTAACGCGTTCACTATTGGATCAAATACTCCGACATCGTTCATTAACGAGAAGAATGAAATTGAAAATACAAATAATGAAACAGTCGAGACCATTTTAGAAATACCAGATGCAGCAAATTTATTAACGACCAGCGGATCAAATCCAGCAACAAGAGCGGCGATCGTCGGCAATAAAATAAATGCTACTGGCGGTATTACAACTTTACGAATTAAGCAGAAAATTAAAATAGCAACCATTACGAAACCGATTGTCGCTAATTTTCCGGCTGGAACTTTCGGGGCAGCTGCTTTTTTGGCTGGAGCTGGTTTTAAAATTTCAGTAAATGATTTATATTCTCCATCGATTTCTTTTTGATAGTCTTCAAATTTCGCAAATCCCGGACGCTCATCATATCCGCCGCGTTTAGCAAATTCGTTCCATTCTGATGTATTTACAGCTTGTTCGATTGCGTTGCTTAATGCGTTAATTGCGCCTTCTGGTGTTCCTTTTTTCGCAAAAATTCCGCGTGCTGCTCCCAAAAATGCATTAATTCCCAATTCGTTAGAGCATTCGACTTGAGGATAACGGCTCATGCGTTTTTCACTTAAGACCAATAACGGAACAACTTCGCCACCCTCGATTAATTCTTCAATTTCTGCGACACCAGTCACCATTAAATCAATTTGTCCGTTAGTTATAGCTTGATTCATTCCTGCTCCTGAAGGATATGCGACCTCAAGGAAATTTAAACCTTCTGCAGCTTGTTTCAACGCCATATCATCGAGACCGGTGCGGGTTAACATTCCGATGCTGATGCTAAACGGATGGGCTTTAACGAAATTGCGTAACTCTGAAAAATTTTTATAGCCGCGTTCTTCCATTGCTCTACGTGAAGCAGCTATAACATCAATTGCGTGCACGAGTCTTGCAACTGGTGTAAATTCATCACGTAATTTAAAAGGAAGTTCGCCGACGATCTCTTGAATAAATAAACTTTGAGTGCCGAGCAAAAATGTATATCCGTCTGCTGGTTGTTCTTTTGCGTATAAAGCTCCATTTCCGCCGTTAGAACCTGTAATATTTACGATCTCAACTTCTTGACCTAAAATCCCTTTTAAGATCGGTGCGAGTGCTCTTAAAGTTCCGTCAGCGCCTCCGCCTTCTCCCCAAGGACATACGATTTTAATGGGCTTATCAAAATTCCAATCTTCAGCAAAAGCCGAACTAAATATTGAAAGAGCGATTAAAACAGCCAATAAAACGCGCTTCATATGTGAATGATCCTCCTAAATTTTAAATTTTATGACTCTGAAATTATAAATTAATACTAAATTTTAAGCGTCATTATTTTTAAGTAGTGTTAAATCGACATTTTTTAATTCTGGTTTTATTTCTGTATCTTCCTGAATATTTAAATTTTGTTCTTGTTCAAGCTCGTTATAAATTTCGTCGACGATGTCAATTTTTTTTTCAGTTGCTTCTG
>CALBPU010000024.1 GCA_937899395.1 uncultured Fretibacterium sp. | reverse complement strand
TGTAAGAATTTAGATGAAGCAATTTCTATAGCTTTTGAAGTTTGGTGACTATAACGGAGGTGTTTTTTTGATAACCCCAGCTAAAAATTTCGGTTCGTAATAATCTCTCATGCTCTCTCACTTCCTATTCATGAATGTGCCTCAAAAAGATTTTTGACTTTCTGAGCGGCTCTCTGATCGCTTCGATAAGTGTGTCATGGTCATCATCTTCGCCCTCGAATGGCAAAATTACTCTTGCATCGTTGAAATCACCCTCGAAATATGCAGGAACTTCAGCAAATTCATTTTCTCCGATCGTGATGTCATCGCAAAGAATACAAATTCCTGCGGCAGTTGCTAATCCTGTCTGAGTTGATGCCACATAACCGCCCGTACCAGCCATTAACAAAGTACCTCGTTTGAAAGTTCCTGCTGCGATTAACTTGATTAAATCTGTGTATACAGCCCCTTTATTGCCTGTAATTAACTCGTCAGGCGGTGGTACTGACTCTTCATTTTTTATCAGTTGAATTTCAACTTGTGTTTTTTCATCAGCCATTGTTTAGCAACCTCTCATTCTGTTAATTTCATTGACTACAGCATTCATTGCAGCTTCTTCATCTGCTTTATTAACCGGTGTGTCTTTCTGAGGCGGTAAAGCTCCGTTAATCACAGTTGCATCTTGATGTAAGGCATTCATTTGAGCCTGTGCCTTTACGGTTTGAAAGAGTTCAAGAGCAATATCTCGTGCATCTTTAGGGTCTTCATATTTTGCTTTGGCTATGACATCTTCACAACCAGGAGTATTGAGACTGTCAAGAGCTTTTAATCTCTCTCGTTCTGCGTTTATTGCGCTATTTCTGAACTCAGCAACAAGTTCGGGAAACTCTCTTTCAAGATCAGCCACGTTTTTTATATCCATTTCGGTTTTATCCTCCTTTGTTTTTGTTTGGACTTTGTTTTGAATATTGATTGTTGCAAAGTTTTTTGGCATTTTCGCACTCAAAGATTCATCAATGCGAGCGAAACCGAAACCACTCTTAAAAATTATTCCGTCCTTTACTGCCATTGCAGTAATTTCAACGGCTTTTTCAACCTCATCGCAAAATTTCAGCTCATGCGCTTCGTTTGCAGTCATCCACGTTTCAGCATTCATTAATTCGACAATTTTTTCACGCTCCTGACCTGTCCTTGCAACATAAGCATTAGCTATCATGTCTCGGATTTTATCGAGAATGTCAGCAACTTCACGCATATCATCGGCGTCTCCCCTAACTCCTCCGGCCGGATTATGAATCATCATGAAAGAATTTTCGGGCATAATGATTTTATTTCCTGCCATAGCTACAAGACTTGCGGCACTTGCGGCTATTCCGTCAATCCTGACCGTAACGTTCGCAGGATGAGATCTCAAATAGTTGTACATTGCCTGAGCTTGAAAAACATCTCCACCTACACAGTTTATTCGCAATGTGATATTTTCTATTTTACCCAGAGCTTTTATTTTATTGATTATGCCTTTTGCACTGACATAACCCCATTTTTCATCATCGAAATCTGTGATCGTATCGTAGAGCAAAATTTCAGCTTCATTACTACTCTGATTCGTTATTTTCCACATCTGTAGCGCTATCCTCCTTTTCGTTGATTTCGTCCGCAGGTGTGCTTGTAAATCCAGCTTCCTGCCTCATGCGTTCCTCTTTAATCCTTTGGCGGTGATTTAATTCCCAATCTCCGCCCGTAAGTTCTGCTGTCTCCTGCTGACGAGTGCTAAAACCATTTTCAACACGCAAAACAGCGGCTTTAACTTCCTTCACAGGGTCTAACTGGCCTTGAGACGGGCCTGTCCAATCCGCCCATGAATAGGCGTATCTAATCATTGGATCATCAAAAAAGCCGGGAGCATTTACCCGACCTTTTAGCACTGCTTCCTGTAACCATTCCTCGTAAATTGGCTGACAGAAATTCGTTATCCACCAACTGCGCCAATATCGAAAAAGTTTCCACGCTTCCAGCAATGCACCTCGTGAAGCGGAATATGAACTCTCAAAATTCAAAAAAAGAACTTCAGCGGGAATGCCTAACGCACTTCCTATTTGACGTGTAAGAGCCATTACGAAGGCATCAAATGCTGAATTTGGCCTTGACGGGGAAACCTGCATAGGCTTAAATCCTTTCGGCATAATTCCGGCTAATCCGTACATATCCCCAAAGCCAAGATTACCTATCTCTTCACGGAATTGTTCAATTTCTGCTTCTCTTTTCTCTCGAAATTTCAGTTCATCTGCCATTGATTCTTCGCCTATGTAATCGGAAGTATTATTCTCATCAACTCCTTGAGCAAAGAAAATCGCAAAAATTCCTCCGACAACAGCCGCCATAAGTTCAGCGTCTGAATATCGGCCGAGTTGTTTTAGTGTCTCAATTACAGGCGCAAGAAACGGCACACCTCTATGCTGTCCGATTCGTTCCATAGGAAGCAGGTGCAAAACATTTCTGCGGTCTGTCCGCTCCCCGAATGCAGGAACTCTAACATACTGCAACATCGGCTGGCCTAAAATTTCGCTGTCAGGGTGTCGGTTTGCAATGTGATAAGCTATCGGCTTCCCGTCTAAATCAAATTCAACACCGCCGTCAATCAACCTTCCGTAAGGTTTCATGAATGGATCATGTAATCTGTCCCCCTCGATTAAAGAAACTCGCAAGTCATAAGGAAAATTTTTTGTGTTTCTCATCGGTAACATTACAAGTGCATCGCCGTTGAGCAAAACAGACTTAAAACAAAGATTTTGTAACTCGTAAAAATTCATGCTCCGAGTTATATCGCAGTTTTTACTTTCTGCCCAAAATGCAAACTCACGTTCAGTTGTATGTTCCCATTCTTCGGCTTCTTCCTCAGATAATCCTAAAATTTCAGACGGTATTCGACAATTCAAAGTCAAGCCCGGCCCTACGGAATTTAATACAATTCTGTCGATAGCTCCCCGTCCGAGAGGGCCTCCGCCTGCGTATAAATCCCGTGAACGTTCACGCAACAATTCGAGGTTGTCGGAAATATCTTCAGCCGGAGATTTTGATAACGAATTCCAGCCTATGACGCTTGGTTTCGTTCGGTTCGCTCCGTAATGAGAATAGCCTGAATTTTTTATATGAATTTTATTCTTACGTTTATTCTTGCTCAAAAAAATCACCATCCCGGAGTTATCAATCTAAATCTTGCCCGTCCTTTTAGTTGTGTATTCAAAGCTGAAATTTTCTTTTCCAGTGAAGCGATCATGTTTTGAACGTCTTTGAGATTTGCACGGGTTAATTTCAGGCCTTCAACTTCATAGGACTGCCCTGATAGAATTGCGTCTTCAGCCTTGTAATATCTAGCTAAACGGGCTTCAGCTATGCGTAACTGTTCTTTTACTGTTGTCTTCATCTAAATTTTTCCACCAAAAAAGCTCCCCGAAGGGAGCTGTAAAATTTCGTTGCGTTCACTTTTCGTTATTATCTTTTTTCTTAGAATTATTTAACGAGAACCCTGCACAAAAGCCTGAACCTCCATAACAAATCACTCGAACAATTTCCACTAAGAAACTTTCTTTTCCAAGATATAACGCAAAAGCTAAAAATGCAACAAGCAGAATCGACAAAAAACCACCAAACAACAAACCCCACTTCCACAGGATTTTCTGATGAGTTCTTATTTCTTTTAGATCTTCTACTTGAGCCTGTAAAGATTGTTTTGCTAATTCATAATCGTATTTAAGACTTTGCTTTTTATTCTCTTCTACTTGCTTTTTTAACTCAATTTCCTTTGATTGATTCGCTAAAAAATCTTTTACAATATCTGAAGATATTGGGACGTTATTATGTTGAGAACTAATGTCATGTTGAAGGGATGCCATGTTTCATAACCTCATAATGATTCGAAGAATAAAATACTTCAAATTTTCCAAAATGATTATCGACCCCAATGCGAGGAGGAATAACTCTGACAGTCGCAATACTATCAGGTGATTCAGTATACAATTTCAAATATTCCTCCGCTGAAAGAACATCAGATTTTTTCAACACCATATCTAAAAACTGCATTTTTCTCACCTCAATATTAGTATATTAAAAAGGAAAAATATAAACTTTTGAAAATTTTATTTTCTTTGAATTCCAGGATGATTCCCGGATAATCTTTGTTCTGCATGGTCTCAATCCAGGTACCCTTAAGCTTGTCGCTGATATTATTATCTGATGCCATGCTACTGTTTCCCAAAAGTAAGAATACTGCGATTATGGTATAAAATTTATTAGGTTTCATTTTAAAACTGAAAAACATAATTATTGCCTGGTTAAAATTAAGAATATAGATATAATTTTCAGAAACTGTAGGTTTTCAGATTTTATTCTGAATCTTTCCGGAATTATTCTTCGGGATCCGGGCGATGACATTGAC
>CALBPU010000023.1 GCA_937899395.1 uncultured Fretibacterium sp. | reverse complement strand
GAACCTTTACACTCATCGCATTTTTCCTTGATTATCGTTCCAGCACCATGACAATCAGGACATGTTGTAATGCTCACGACTTGACCGAAGAAACTTTGCTGAGTTTGTCTCACTTGGCCGCTTCCATGACAACGAGGACATGTTTCAGGCTTTGTTCCGGGTTTAGCTCCTGTTCCGTTGCAATGCTGGCAAGTTTCCAATCTCGTTATATCAATATCCCTTGTTGTTCCTGTGTAAGCTTCAAGCAAAGAAATATTGACAACCTTTTCAATATCATCGCCTCGTCTTGGTGAGTTAGGATTATATTGCCTGCGTGAACCTGTCGAAAATCCTCCGCCGAATGTTGAAAATAAATCGCCTAAATCGCCGAATATATCTCCGAAATTCATTCCGCCGAAAGGATTTGAATTAGGATCGGTTGTTCCGAATTGATCATAACGAGCTCTTTTTTCTGGATCATTCAAAACTGAATAAGCAGCGTTAATCTTTTTGAATTTTTCTTCAATGTCTTTATCTCCCGGGTGTGAATCAGGGTGATATTGATGAACCAGTTTTCGATATGCCTTCTTTATATCAGCCTGTGAAGCATCTCGTGAGACTTCAAGAATTTCGTATAAATCCTCCAAACTTAAAAATACACCTTTCTAAAAACTTTAGATAATGAAAGACCCCTCCACCGCTGAAGCGGTTCCCCTCCCCTTAACAGGGGAGATAAACTTGCGCCCCCTGACAAGGGGAAAACGGGAAGGGTCCCGTTTATAGGGCCATTTATGGCGAGGGGTTTGATTTTTAACGTGTCGATTTTCTTCTCTGTTGATTACGTGCAGGTGTTTCGAGCCTTTGTTTTAATTCCAGAGCAGGTCTGTAATCAGGATTAATTTCAAGAGCTTTGTTGACCCACAGTAAAGCGTCATCACGTCTGTTTCGTAATCTCTCCGCTGAAAGTGCCGCCCAATATGCCGCTAAATAATTTGCGTTAGGTTCAGCTTCAGCAGCCTTAACATAATCTTCAAATGCCTGAGTAATTCTGTTTGAGCTGTACTTTTGATAAGCTGTTCTCTGCATTGCAATTAATTCACGTCTTCTCTGTGCCGGAATAGGATATGTCAAAATCATCGCAGCCTCTGTTGAAGTATTGGGATTAAATGCGGGAAGCTCCTTTATTAATGCCTCCATCTCCTGAACTTCAGCAGCTTTTCTTGTTGCATTGGCTTCACGGTTTACAAGTGCAGCTTCTCTTGATGTAAATGACGCTGTGGCTTCATCAAGTTGTTTGCTCTTGTTTGTGAGGGCTTCCTCATGAGCTGTAAGTTCTTCTTCCCTTTTAGCAACTTCGGCTTCATGAGCGTTAAGTTTTTCAGAAGCGTCTGAAATTTTCTTCTCCTGTTCCGTTACGGCAGTCTCACGTTTCGCAATTTCTTCCTCACGAGCTTTTAACGCTGTATCTCTCTCATTGAGTTCTGTTTCAAGAGCGCTTAATCTGTTTCCTGTAGCTTCACGTTCAGTTAATGCAGCTTCACGTTTAACTAAATCTTCTTCACGGGCTGTGATTTTATCGGCAGCTTCTTTGGCGGTTATCTTTGAGTTCAAAGCACTTTCACGTTCTGCAAGTTCAGATTCTCTTTTGGCAAGTTCACCTTCACGTGCCGTAAGAGCTGCTGATGCTTCCGTAAATTTTTGGCTTTCCTGAGCAAATGCCATTTCACGCCTTGCAAGTCCTGCTTCACGAGCCATTAAATCTTTTTCGCGTGAAGTGATCTGAGTTTCACGTCCTAACAATACTGCGGAAGTTCCTGAAATTTCGCGGCTCTTACTTGCCAATACAGCAGCACGGGACGCAAAATCTTTTTCCTTTTGAGACAATGCTGCTTCACGATTAGCAAGAGAAGCTGAAAGTTTGTCAAGCTCTTCTGCTTTTTCGTTGAGGGCATTTTCCCTTTGAGTTAATTCATCGGGCTGTTGTTCTTGAACTTCTTGAGCTTCCTGAACTTCAGCCGCCTGAACTTCCTCATTAGCCGCAACTTCTATTGATGCCTCATCAGCATATACTGCCGGTACGAACATCAACACTAACAACATTAACAACGCTGTTTTTCTGAACATTAATAAAAATCCTCCCTATAATGAAAAATTTTTTGCGTTAATTCTATAATAATCATGAATTTTTAACAAACGTGATTATATGAGAAAGAGCAAATTTTTTCCTGATATAATTACGAAAATTTAAGAATATTTTTTAAGGAGTTTAATTAATGGCATTTACAGTCTGCGTATTAACGCCGGCACTGAAACGTGATCAATATATAGCAAGTTATATAGCAGGTGAAACACCCGTAACAGGTCATGATGTTATGAATGAAATGATAACAAAACATGACATGCCCCTTAGAAGAGTTATAGCGTGGTTTGTTAATAATTACACACGGCCTTTGGATTGGGTTATAGATGAAGACGCTACGGTTGAATTTATACCTTCGACTTCACCTATGGGACAAAGAATTTATAAACGTTCGTTAGGTTTTGTATTAATAATAGCGTGCGCAAGAGTTTTAGGACGAAAAGCAATTTTGAGACACTCAATAGCTGACAGTCATTATTGGGAGTTTGAAGAAGGTTCTGTTACTCAGGCAGACGTTGACAAAATTAAAGCCGAAATGAACGAAATTATTCGTCGGGATTCTCCGATAGTCCGTGAAATTTTGACGATTGATAAAGCCAGAAGAGTTTTTCAGCGTCAGGGTGAACCTGAAATAGCAGAATTATTTGTAAGGGCAAATTTAGATCCTGTTGAAGTTTACAGGTGCGGAGATCGTTACGGATATTTTTGCGGAGGGCCTTTAGCATCATCGACAGGAATTTTGAGGACGTTTGACATAGTTTTATATGAGCAGGGAATGTTGTTGAGATTTCCAGACCCTAATTCACCTGAAGAAATGCCTGAATTAAGGTTAGAGCCTTCAATGGGAAAAATATTTTTTGATTATGCTCATTGGCTTCAGGTTTTGGATTTGAATTATCTTAATAAACTTCATCACAGAGTTACTGAGGGAAAAATTCAGGAGCTTGTTTTGATAGCGGAGGCATTTCATTCACAGAGGCTTGGAAATATTGCCGAAGATATTGCCTCAAAGCCCGTTAAAGTTGTAACTATTGCAGGGCCTTCAGGTTCGGGAAAAACGACGTTTTCGGAACGCTTAAAAGTTCAGTTGATGGTTTGCGGAAAAACTCCCGTAACATTGCCTCTTGATAATTACTTCAAAGAACGTGAAGATTCACCGAAAGATGAATCAGGCGAATATGATTATGAAAGATTAGATGCTCTTGAACTTGATCTGCTTGAAGATAATTTGACGAGAATTTTAGCTGGAGAAGAAGTTGTAACACCCGTATACAATTTCATAACCGGAAAAAAAGAGCCGGGAAAAATTATAAAATTAAAACCGTCTGACGTTTTAATAATGGAAGGAATACACGGCTTAAACGACAGGATTTTATCAATGCTGCCTGCTTCGAGCAGATACGGAGTATTTGTTTCGCCATTAACGGGAATTTGTATCGATCCTCACAACAGAACAAGCACTAGCGATAACAGATTATTGAGGCGAATAATCAGGGATTACAGAACCAGAGGAAAAAGCGCACAAGTTACTCTCGAAGTTTATCCTAAAGTTATAAGAGGAGCAAAAAAATATATATTCCCCTATCGCAGCAGAGCCGACGCAATTTTTAATTCAGCTTTGCCCTATGAGCTTGGAGTGTTAAAACCTTATGTTGAACCTTTATTACATACTGTCGATGAAAATTCTTCGGTGTTTAGTGAAGCGTTAAGGCTGTTAAATATTATGAGGTTCGTTCCTGCACTTAACAATGACGGGATACCGAACAACTCAGTTATAAGGGAGTTTATAGGAGGAAGCTGTTTAGACGTTTAATTTTGCCCTTATATTAAACCTTGCAATTTTAACGGACAATATTTTAGGAGACCCTAAATATTTTTTTCACCCTGTAATTTTTATAGGGAAATTAATAAGTTTCTACAAAGAAAAATTTTTCACGGATATAAATTTGTTCTCACGCGGCCTCGCTGTATGTGTTTTAACTTTAATTACAACGGGGCTTGCTGTATTTTTACTGCTTTATATTTTCGATTTTAATATTGTTGTTCAGATTTATTTGATTTATTCTGCTTTAGCATGGAGAGATTTGAAGGACGAAACCGAAATAATTTTCTCATGCCTCATCAAAAACGAAATTGAAAATGCCCGAAAATTTTTGTCTTATGTAGTCGGACGTGATACTGAAAATCTCAACAAAACCGAAATTATCAGAGCTGCAATCGAAACAATATCAGAAAATTCTATTGACGGAATAATTTCAGTAATATTTTATGCCGGGCTTGGATATTTTTTCGCAGGAAATTCGGGAATGTGTTTAAGCGTTTGGATATTTAAGGCTGCAAGCACTCTCGATTCAATGATAGGTTATGAAAGTTTCGGAAATTTCGGCAAACCTTCAGCAAAACTTGATGATATATTAAATTTTATCCCTGCAAGAATTGGAGGTTTAATTATAATTTTTGCTGGATTTTTGTTGACTGGAAAAAATCTGAAACGTTCATTGAAAATTTTTCTGTTAGACCGTAAAAATCATAAAAGCCCTAACAGTGCTCACGGTGAAAGCGCTTTTGCAGGAGTTTTGAATATTAAATTAGGTGGAGAAAGTTTTTATAACGGTGTATTAAAAGTTCGTCCTTTCATAAATGCTGAAGCACTTGAACCTCAAATTTACGATATTGTCAGAGCTTGGAAATTGCTAGATGTTTCGTGCAGTTTGTTCACAGGTTTGATAATATTGATTTTATGGAAAATTTAATTCACGGAGCTAATCCCGAAAATTTATACAGGGCTTTCAAAATTAAAATGCCCGAAAAAATTTTGGACTTCAGCACAAATACAAACGTAATTTCATGGCCTGAAATTAAAATTGATGTTGAAAAACTTGCGTCAAGTTATCCTGATCCTGATTGTGAAAAATTGAGAGCTTTAATTTCTCAACGTGAAAATATAAATCCCGAAAGAATTTTATTCACGAACGGAATTAACGAAGCGATTTTTTTGTTGGCAAAAATTTTTCAAAGTCTTGCCGCTCCTGAGAAGGGGAGATGTCATGTAATGACGGAGGGGGCAAGAACAGCGATTTTACAGCCTTGTTACTCCGAATATTCGAGAGCTTTCAAAAATTTGCAAAATATCTTTAACCTGAATGACATCAAAAATTTTCAGGCATTAATAATCTGCAATCCTAATAACCCTACTGGAAAATATATTAAAAATCTCTCTGACATCATAAAAAAATTTCCAGAAATATTTTTTATCATTGATGAGGCATACATAGATTTTTTGCTTAATGAATTACCTGAAAGATTATGCGATTTTGATAACGTAATATTGCTGCGTTCATTGACAAAATTTTTTCATTTGAGCGGCGTAAGAATAGGTTACGTTATTGCTAACGATAAAATTATTTCGGCCATGAAAAGTTTTCAGCCTACATGGAGTGTTAATTCGATAGCTCAGGAATTGGCGATGAAATTCCTGAAAGACAAAAATTTTTACGAGCTTACAAAAAATTTTTACCGTGAACAAACTCCGAAATTTATTTCAAATTTAAGAGCTTCAAAATTTGAAGTTGTAAATTCGTCCGTAAATTATTTTTTAATTAAGGTTGAAAATGATATAGAGACAATAAAATTTTTGCTTCAACACGGAATAGTTGCGAGGCACACGAGGAATTTTGAGACATTAAACGGAAAATATATAAGAGTTGCAACGAGGTTTGAAAATGAAAATAAATATTTCGTTGAAGTTATGAAAGATTTTAGGAATTTTTTTGTTGCTGATATGAAAAAATGAAAATGCAAAGGATTTGTGTTAAAATTTAATTTAGTTAAGTGTAACAGGGTCATGAAAGTGGTTTCCTTTTGTTATTATTTATTATAGCACACGAAAGTCATTTAACAGGGTCGTGTATATGTAATTTTTGTCAAAATTTTTACATAGGAGGAATCTTTAATGAAACTCAGTAAGAAGTTTTTATGTTGTTTTTTGGCTACGATAATGTTTTGCGTTATCGTTTCGGGAGGCTGCGGAGGAGGCGGCGGAGGTGATTTAAGTGGCGGAAATGATACCACGAATGAAACGCCAAACAACCCGAATGATGATAACGAGTATAGTGTTGAAAATATATTAGGTTCATGGGTTGCTTCAAATGGAAGTGGAACTGCTACAGATCCAGACGGTACTTTCGATTTATCTATGATTAGTGTAGAAGCAACATTTAGACAAACTACAAGCGGGCATGTAGGGCATGGAGTAGGGACAACAAAGACTATAATGGCGTCAGCTTCAGCAAGGTGGGACGCATATCAAAATGGTGTATTCATAAGATCAATTCCGCTAGAATATGGATATGAGACAATTAAAATTAAACAAATAGACAAAAATACTTGGCGTTATACATTCCCAAGTTCAGGGAGCAAAATTACCGCAAAATTCACTTCAGAAACAACAGCAAGCGTAAAAGAAGAAGGAACTTTTGGATTAGATTCATACGAGTACAAATATGTAGCTACTTATACAATGCGTAAAAAATAAAAAAAACAAAAATTTTCGTATACAAGCAGAATCTCAAAGCAGGCCGTAAAATTTTAGCGGTCTGTTTTTTTATGCAATAAAAACAAAAATTGACACATCGAAAATTCAAATATATAATTACGTGTTGTCAATCATCTTTTTTAGTGTGGAGACGTGGCCGAGTGGTCGAAGGCGGTTGACTCGAAATCAACTGAGCGGTTTTCCGCTCCTAGAGTTCAAATCTCTACGTCTCCGCCATTTTTTATATTTATGAAAGCAGGTTATTTTAACGTCATGAAAATCCTTGTTATTAATTGCGGCAGTTCCTCCCTGAAATATCAGTTGTTCGATATGGAAAACGAATCAGTCTCGGCTAAGGGTCTTGTTGACCGTATAGGCATTGACGGCTCTAACATCACTCACCGCAAAACAGGCGCAGAACCTTTCACAATTACCACTCCCATTAAAGATCACAAAGTTGCTATGAAGCTCGTACTTGAGGCACTCCTTGATAAAGATCACGGCGTTTTGAAATCACTC
Source organism: uncultured Fretibacterium sp. (assembly GCA_937899395.1). Taxonomy (GTDB): domain Bacteria; phylum Synergistota; class Synergistia; order Synergistales; family Aminobacteriaceae; genus JAFUXM01. The sequence goes on along the minus strand of CALBPU010000023.1, from coordinate 1,714 downwards.
GATGAAATTTCAGCAGCAGGCCATCGTATAGTTTCGGGTGGAGATTATTTCAAAGAATCCGTTTTTGTTAATGATGAAGTTATGGACGCTTTGAAAAAATGTATTCCGCTTGCTCCCCTTCATAATCCCGGCCATATCATGGGAATTGAAGCTATCCAACATGCCCTTCCGAATTTGCCGAATGTTACAGTATTCGATACTGCATTCCATCAGACTATGCCCGATTACGCTTATATGTACGGTCTTCCTTATGAATTTTATGAAACTCATCGCGTAAGACGTTACGGTGCTCACGGAACAAGCCATCATTTCGTAGCTTTAAGGACTGCGGAAATTTTAGGAAAACCTTTAAGCGAATTGAAAATGGTTACATGTCATTTAGGCAACGGAAGCTCAATCAGTGCTGTTAAAAACGGGAAATGCGTTGATACTTCAATGGGTTTAACGCCTCTTGCAGGTGTCTTAATGGGAACAAGAACAGGCGATATGGATCCTGCTTGCGTACCTTTCGTTCAAAACATCACGAAATATTCAGCCGATGAAATGAACAACTTCATGAACAAGAAAAGCGGATTACTTGGAATTTCAGGTGTAAGCAGCGATTTAAGAGACGTTGAAGAAGCCGCCAACAAAGGAAACGAACGAGCTAAACTTGCTATCTCAATGCTTGAATACGGAATTGCGAAATATATTGGAGCTTATACGGTAGCAATGGGCGGACTTGACATTATAGTTTTCACGGCAGGAATTGGTGAGAACAGCGCAGCAACTCGTGAAGGCGTTTGCAAACAGCTTGAATTTATGGGCGTTAAAATTGACCCTGCGAAAAATAATATTCGCGGCAAAGAAGCAACTGTCAGTGCCGATGACTCAAAAGTTAAAGTCCTCGTTGTTCCGACAAACGAAGAATTAATGATTGCACGAGAAACGAAGCGAATTGTTTTTGCGTAATTTGTTTGAGGAAAGTTATAAAGCATTAGTCAATTTGCCTCCCAAAAATGAAAATGAGACCGAAATATTTAATGAATTTGAATTTCATGAAGGCTCATTGAATTTTGAGGGGCAGGATTTTGATTTTCCGAAAGGCTTCAAGGCTGAAACTGTTACAAAATGGCTTGAAGAGAATTTATTATTGGTTGATATAAAAATTTCAGCGGAAATTCAAGCGGAATGTGCAAGGTGTTTGAAGGAAACGAGCCTTGAAATATCCGAAAATTTAGGGTATCTTTATCATTTGGGCAGTGCGGAAGAAGATGAAGATTTTGATATTGATGATTATATGCCCGTAGAACTTGAGTATTTCGGACGTGTAATTGACATAATGCAGCAGATTGAAGAGAGTGTTTTTGCGATATTGCCTACGAAAGTTTTATGTAAGGAAGATTGCAAAGGGCTTTGTCCGAACTGCGGAAAAAATTTGAACGAAGGGTCTTGCTCATGTGCAAATGAAAATACAGACCCAAGATTTGAAGCACTGCGAAATTTTGTAATTGAATAGGAGAAAATATTATGGCAACACCGAAAAGAAAAGTATCTCATGCCAGAACAGCACAGAGAAAAGCACAGTGGTTAAGATCATTGAGCGAACCGAACACAAGATCATGCCCTCATTGCGGGGAAATAGTTTTAGCACATCATGCTTGTCCTTCATGCGGATATTATCGCGGCCGTCAGGTTGTAAAGATTAAAAAAGAAGAAGCGGCAGGCTAAATCT
>CALBPU010000022.1 GCA_937899395.1 uncultured Fretibacterium sp. | reverse complement strand
TACGAATTAAAAGCCGCCGTTCTCGCAGCACGTGAAAATTCAGATTTGCCGATTTTCGCAACAATGAGTTTTGAAGCTTCTGGCCGTACGTTTTTCGGAACTTCAGTTGAAGCTATGGTAATTACACTTGAAGGTCTTGGAATTAATGCTCTAGGTGTTAATTGTTCGTTAGGGCCGTCTCAGTTGTTGCCAATCGTCGAAAAAATTTGTGCTATGTCTCATATTCACGTAATGGTTCAGCCTAATGCTGGACTTCCTGTTATGATTGAAGGAATTTCGCACTATGATGTAACGGCTGATGAGTTCGCAAAAATTTCCGTCGAGTTCGCAAAAACGGGTGTGTCAATTTTAGGCGGCTGCTGCGGTACAACTCCAGAACATATTTTCAAGATGAAAAATGCCGTAAATAATTTCTCAGACCATGTTATAAAACGTAACATAAAAAATGAAACAGTAATTTCTTCAGCTTCAAAAGTCGTAACGTTCGGTAAAAAATTTGTTGTTATCGGCGAACGTTTGAACCCTACCGGGAAAAAATTATTACAGAAGGCTTTACGTGAAAAAAATATTGATTACCTCATTAAAGAAGCTGTTAAACAACAGGAACAAAACGCAGACGTCCTTGACCTTAATACAGGACTTCCTGATATTGACGAAGCTGAAATGTTAATGAAATCTTTAATGGAAATTCAGGGACTTGTAAATCTTCCGATTCAAATTGACAGCTCTGATTATAAAGCCCTCGAAATTGCCGCAAGAATTTACAACGGAAAACCTTTATTAAATTCCGTAAACGGTAAATCTTCAAGCCTTGAAAAAATTTTGCCCATTGCTAAAAAATACGGTGCGTGTGTCTTGGGATTAACTCTTGATAACAAAGGTATACCCGAAACTGCTGAAGCAAGATTTAAGATTGCCGAAAAAATTATCAATGAAGCTGAGAAAATCGGAATACCCCGCAGAAATATTTTAATTGACTGTTTAACCTTAACTGCTTCAGCTCAGCAAAAATTAGTTCCTGAAACTTTGAAAGCCGTTAAACTCGTAAAGGAAAATTTAGGAGTATGTACTGTGTTGGGATTAAGTAATGTTTCGTTCGGATTACCTCGAAGGCCATTAATCAACCGAACGATGTTAATTGCTGCAATAATGAACGGTCTTGACGCAGCGATTATTAATCCCGGAGATATTGACTTAAAGGAAAGTTTATACGCTTGGAATTTGTTAAGCGGTGATGAAAATGACATGCAAAATTATATTTCTTACTGCGAACTAAACGAACAAAAACCTGTCGAAAAAATTTCATCGTCAAATCCTCAACAAAATATAAAATCTGAAAATGTTGTCAAAGATTTGAACTCTGCAATCGCTAAAGGCTTAAAAGACGAAGCCGCAAATTTTACGCATGAACTGTTAAAAACTTTCAAGCCTCTCGAAATCGTTGAAAAAAATATAGTCCCTGCTCTTGATAATGTCGGAAAAGATTATGAGACGGGAAAATTATTTTTGCCTCAATTAATTAAAGCCGCCGAAGCTGCAAAATCAGCCTTTGAAATTTTATCGCTCTCAATGGATAAATCAACTTCTGAAAAAGCTAAAGGTTCTGTAATTCTTGCGACAGTTTACGGAGATGTTCATGACATTGGAAAAAATATCGTCCGAACAATTTTCGAGAATTACAATTTCAACGTTATAGATTTGGGAAAAGATGTTCCGCCCGAAAAAATTGTTGAAGCAGTCGAGAAGGATAAAGTAGCTGTTGTAGGTTTGAGCGCATTAATGACAACAACTGTTACAAGCATGAAGGAAACGATAGAGAAATTAAAAGCCTCATGTCCTGACGTTAAAGTTATTGTTGGAGGAGCGGTTTTAACTCCTGACCTTGCGAAATATGCCGGAGCTGATTTTTATGCCCGTGATGCTATGGAAGGCGTGAGAATTTTATCGAGTATCATTAACTAGATAAAAAAACAAATGAACGTACTTCAAAATTGAAATATGCTCATTTGCTCTACCATGAAATTGTCAAATGGATAATTATCAGCTAATTACTTTTTTGTAGCTCTTACAACTCTCTTTGCAGGAACTGTTGAGCTTTTTTGAGATGCTGCTTTCTGTGTTGTTGCAGCAGGTGCCTTTCCAAGTGCATAAGCGACTCCCTTTGCAGGTGTCGAACCGGCAGGGATTCCGGCGAATGTCTTAGGATTTTCATCAGTGCCGTATTCAGTGCCGTGAATTTCATGTCCGAGCATATCGTAATGACGAAGATATGTTAAAGCGAACTGTTTTCCGTCGGGCGTATATTCATAGCCGTACTCGGTGAAATAAAGGCTTCCTGCAACTTCAGGAGAAATTGCGAACTTTGACATAAGAAGTTCGATTGTCTCATTTTTAACGGTGGCGTTAGTGTAATATTTTCTTGAAATAGCATAAGGTACACCGTTGCTGTCCTTGCCGTAATCAAGCAAATACCACGTCATCTGATTTTTGTCCTGACCAAGAGCCTTCTGTTTTGCTGCATCCCATGCTAAGACAGGTGAAGCAAAAGCAACCAATAATCCTAAAAGTAAAGCGCATACTACAAATTTTTTCATTTTATTTTCGCACAGCCTTTCGTTGTGAAAATTAATTATCCTTAATATTTTAACACATAACAAAAATTTTTAGTCAACAGGTTTAACTCCAAGCCCGTAACTTATGCGTCGTTCTCTGCCGTCTGAAACAAAATTATAAACTTTTCCGTTAATAATAATTTCTGTTGAGCCTCCTCCGTCAAGATTAAGAGCGTATAAAACTCCCTGAGAGCGTAATATGTCTGTCAGCTCCGAAATCGTTGCGCCTGATGAATGCAAACCGTTTCGTCCGTCAATTACAAAGAAAAACCATTGTCCTTCATTATCAAGTCCGACTGCTGAACGAGGGTGTCTGGGATTGATTAAAGAGCTGCTGAAATTTTCAAAGGAGTTAGCAGTTCTTCCCTCATCGAGTAACAAAGGTCCTGCCTGAATAATATTTTCCATGTCATACCAATTTGAAAAATCTCCGGAGACAACTCCGAACGAAGCTTCATCGTCATTATTCCAACCCATACAAGCTCGCCCGTCATAAGGTTGATTAATGAGGTTTCCGTTAATTTTCAATGCTCCTATCGGATAACCTCTGGTTAAATTTGTTACGGCAAAAAATCCTGCGTTAATTGCGGCTTTAGTTTTGTTTTGCGATGATATTTCAGAGAGTTTTAATAATTCTTTGGAACCGTTTTTAGAAGTTACGGGCAAAATTTTCCAATAAGACGGATCGATTTTAAGCATGACCCAAAATTTCGGAACAATTCTCATATTTGTGTTAGTCATTGAAGGCATTATACGAATTTTTAATCCTCTTGCCTTTGCAATCGTTTCGAGCCTTCTGACCTGATTATAATCTTCAAGTTTTTCGCTTTTAACTCCGTAAGCTGCTTCGGAAGCTATGACACTTACATTAATTCCCTCAGGTTTCAAAGATTTTTGGAAAGTTTGAGCGGCGGTTTTAGTTTTTATGCCGTCAAGATAAACACGCCATGCAGGAACACCTGTAGGAACTCCCTCACGATGAATAAAAACTCTCAGACCTTCTAAAGGATTGCGAACAATATCAAGAGTTAAATTTGAGCTTGCATTTCTCATACGTTCAAGAATCGTTTGAAATTCCTTTGAGCTTAAATTTTCGTTGCCTCGAAATTTATCGGACTTAGTGAAAATTTCAGGAGACATGTTAGACGCAACAACTAAGCAGCCTCGTTCAAACGGGGTTAAATTTTTAACGTCTTTGAATTTCAAAGGATAATCGGACAATAATTGAGCCTCAAATGATAAGCCTAAACTTTCAATGCACCATCGCAAAACCTCACGTCTTGTAACATGAGCTGACAAATTAGTTACAGTATCAGTTACGTATCCTGTCCGTAAAATGAAAGCTGCGGGATTATTTTCCTGAAATTCTTGAGACTCGCTCCAGTTTATGCCTCTGGCTTCGAGAAGTCTTGAGAGAAATTCGTATCGTGTTACTGCATGGGCGCAGTTGACGTTAAGAGCTAAAAATACAACGATAATAAAAATACGCTTAAAAAAATTTTTCATCATAAAAAAACAAACAGACCTTTCGTGAATTTTAGTGATATAATTTATACATGCCGCTGCGGATTCGCGTGATAATGAATTAAGTTCTGAGCCAACACTCGCTTCCATTCAGGCAATAGCCGCAGACTTCAAAGTCTTTTACAGGGACGGGTCAGAACAGTCAGTACACGGTTTCTGCGGGGCTTTTTTCAAATTAAACGTCTCTACTCGTAAATTAAATCGTTCCTTTCGATAAAAATTTCGTAAATTATCTCACAAAAGACCAAGCTCATAACAAGCTTTCAAAATTCCTCCCTCGTCAATATCTCCGCATATAAAATCCGCAGCCTCTTGAGCTTTTTCCGAAGATTTTTTCACAGCAACCCCGATATTCGCATTTTTGAGCATCTCAACATCATTCGCACCGTCTCCGAAAGTTATAACGTCGTTTATATTTGCGTGTTCATGTTCAATTAATAATTCTATTCCGCGCCATTTTGAAGTTTTTTCGTGCCGTGCTTCAGTAAAGCCATTCATAATTTCAAGCCTTAATCCTTCAGGAGGTTCATAAAAAATTCCGTGTTCTGAATTAAGATTTTTATGAGGGAGCATGATATAACACATCAAAATTTCTTCCATTTCGTTTATATTCCTTATGCAGTCATATCCTGCTTGAGCATTGAAATAATTTTTAATATCCTTCGAGTTTGTATCGGTATATAAAAATTTTTTCCCTGCTGCAGCGGTTAATTCGGAAAAATTTTTTGCGGTTTCGTAAAACTTTTTAAGATGTTCATCAGGAAAATATTCCGTGTAAATTTCTTTGCCCTTAACAAAAATTTCAGCTCCTCCTGAACATACTATATAATCAATATCAAATTCATTTGCCGTTGTAAAAGTCAAGAATGAAGCACGCCCTGTAGCTATTGCTGGAACATGGCCGTGAACTTTTAATAATTTTATTGCTTCACGTGTTTCATTCGGGATATGAGGTTTATTAACGTGGCTGACTAAAGTATGATCTATATCGAAAAATATGTATTTTTTATCGTTCATTAAAATTTCACCCTTTCAATCTTATTGCCAGACCTGCAAAAACTCTGTCAACAATTTCGGCTTCATTTGCTAAAAATTGATAAATTTTCCCCGTCTCATCTCGCCATTGTCTTTCAAATTTATCAACAGGAATTATTCCTCCTGAAATTTCGTCGCCTGTTATAACATACTGTCTTAAAAATTTTATTCTTGCTTTGAAAAAATCAAAGGCGTTAATATTTTTCATGAGTAAATTTTTTATGCCGATGTGAAGATTTATAATCAACCCTGAATTTTTTACATTTTCAAGTTCTTGAATTGATAAATCATAAACATTGTCAAATTTCCCGTATAATTTTTCAGCGTAAATTTTTTTGCCCATGTAACGCCCGCCAAGTATTAAATGCAAATTTCAATCACTGCTCCGATTAACATAAATGCTTCAGAAATTTCAACGAAAGCTCCGAGAAGATCTCCTGTAATGCCTCCGAAAATTTTTGAGCAAATATTTTTCCAGATTATGAGAATTATTATAAACATTACGGGAATAATTTTTGAGTGTAAGTTAAATGAAATTAAGATTACAAAAATTACAGCGAAAAAAATATTATGATGAAAATTTCTCGAAGAACCTAGTATAACTGCAAGGCCGTCAGATTTTGCGAATGGTAAATTATTCAATAATAATCCCATACCTAAACGTGAATAAATTGGAATTAAAGCGAGCATGAAAAGATTTTTATTATTGTGCGAAAAAATTTCAGAGAACAAAAAACTTTTGAGCATTAAAATTATCACACAACCCATAACTGCAAAGGCTCCTGAATGAGTATCGGATAAAATTTTCAGCCGTGTATCTCTGTCCAGATGAGAAAAAATTGCGTCGCATGTATCCATAAAACCGTCCATATGAAGCCCGCCTGTTAATGAAAGAGTTAATAATGTCATAATAAAGCCTCTAAACATTTCGGACAATATTATTAACTTTGATAACATGTAAAAAAATAACAGCCATGAAACCCCGAAAATTATTCCTACCGGAGGCAACATGACACAAAAAAATTTCAGATTATTATTATTCCATTCGGGCAAAAATTTTTTCGGAACCGGAAAAACCGAAATAAACGACAAAACTATTAAAAATGACGCTAAAATATTATTATTATATATTGTTATCATTGTCAAATTACTCTTTATTTTAATATTATACAATTTTTGTTATTGTTATTAAAACATAGAAGAGAATGTTATTAGGAATTTAATTTCAGTTATAAAAATAAATCCTATGTATTATAATTGAAATTAAGTATAATAAGTATAATTTGAAAGGAAGAATTTTAATGTTATGGATATTGCACGAGCCAGTATAAAACGTAGCATTGTTGTACTTTTTATTTGTTTCTTGATTGCGTGCGGAGGAATCTCGGCGTATTTCAGCATCGGTAAACTTGAAGATCCGGCATTCACGATTAAAACAGCAGTTGTTTCGATTGTTTATCCGGGTTCGACAGCTTACGAAGCTGAACAGGAAGTCGCAAGCCGAATGGAAGACGCAATTCAGGTAATGGGAGAAATAAAAAGAATTCGTACTCGCTGCACTCCTGGCTTGGCTGTAATTTACGTTGATATTCAAGATGCTTATACTGCTCAGGATTTACCGCAAATTTGGAACGTTTTACGTCAAAAAGTAAATGATGCCCTTGTAAGTTTGCCTTCAGGCTGTACGGTCATAATCAATAATGATTTCGGCGATGTTTTCGGTCAATATTACGCTTTAACAGGCGATGGCTACACCATGCGGGAACTTTGGGAATATGCGGATTTTTTGAAGCAAGAACTGGTTTTAGTTCCTGAAGTTGCTAAAGTCAGTATTTTAGGTGAACAAACTGAAGGAATTTACGTTGAATTTTCTTCATCGAGATTGCGTTCGTTAGGAATTTCATCGAATACAATTTTTGGTATCCTTAATCAACAAAATACGCTCTCAGAAATGGGGAAAACTTTTTACGGAGATCAATACGTAACTATAAACCCTACAGGAAGTCTCTTAAACGTTGAAGACATAGGCGAAATTGTTATCGGAGGCGGAGCAGGACATCTTATAAGACTGAAAGAAGTTGCTGAAATTCGCAGAGATTACATTAATCCTCAAAGTATGATGATGTTCTTCAACGGTCAGCCGGCCTTAGGAATTGGAATAGCAACAGTAACGGGTGGCAACGTCGTTACAATGGGAGAAGCAGTTTCAAAGCGTCTTGAGGAATTAGAGGAAGATTGCCCAATAGGAATGGAATTAAACGAAATTTATATGCAGTCCGACGGCGTAACTAAATCCGTAAATGATTTCGTAATTAACCTGATTGAATCTCTGTTAATAGTCGTAGGAGTTTTGTTAGTATTCATGGGAATGCGCTCAGGCTTAATGATAGGAATTGTTTTGTTATTGACGGTTGCAGCAACGTTAATAATCATGAATCAGCAAGGAATATTTTTACAGCAGGTTTCACTCGCAGCAATGATTATTGCGTTAGGTTCGTTGGTCGATAACGCTATTGTCGTAGCTGAAGGAATGTTAATCGGAGTTCAGCGCGGACAATCAACAGAAGATGCAGCTTCCGAAACTGTAACGGGTTCACTGTGGGCTATGCTGGGCGGAACTGTAATTGCAATTCTAGCGTTTGCTCCTATCGGTTTATCTCCTGATAATACAGGCGAATATTGTCGAAGTCTTTTACAGGTCGTTGGAATTTCAATGTTATTGAGTTGGATTTTAGCTATTTCAGCAACTCCTGTATTCGGGAAATTAATGTTAAAACCTGCAAAACAAGAAGGAGATCCTTACAACAGTTTTTTATTCAGAGTTTACAGAGGATTTCTTGAAGGTTGTTTACGTAACAGATTTTTAACGGTTGTTATTGTTGTAGTAATGTTTGCTTTTTCGTTATTAACTTTAATGACGGCAGTTGAAAAAATATTTTTCCCGTCTTCAACAGCGATGTATTTTGTTGCAGATTTATGGCAAGGTGAAGGAACTTCTATTAACTCTCAACGTGATATGACAGAAAAACTTGCTGAACGTTTAAGCAAACGTCCTGATATTAAAAATATAACGAGTTTCGTAGGAAGCGGAAGTTTAAGATTTATGTTGACTTATTCACCTCCTGATTCGGACAATTCATTTTCAGAGTTGTTAGTAGAAGTTAAAGACGGCGGGAATCCTCAGGAAGTGTTAGCTGAAACTCAACGTATTATCGACGAAGAAATGCCGGGCGTCGAAGGAATATGTAAATTATTCTCAAAAGGTTCAAGCATGGCTCCTGTAATCGAGGCCAGATTTTACGGCGATGATCCGAAAATTTTACGTGAGTTAGCAGACAAAGCCAGAGAAATAATGGAAGATGACCCGATACATAATTGTGTGAGATTGGATTGGCGCAACCCTGTAACAGTATTTCGTCCTCAAATCAGAAAGGACAGAATGCAGACTTTAGGATTAACCCGACCCGAAATTAACAATGCAATTCTGGTCGGTACTACAGGAGTAACTGTCGGAGCCTTTAGAGACGGCAACAGGTCTTTGCAGATATTATTCGGCTTAGTCCCTGAAGAACGTCATAAAATCGAAAATCTTCAGGCTTTACCTATATGGTCAACGGCAGCAAATGAAACTGTAACATTAGGTTCTGTAATTTCGGATTTAGAATTGTCTTATGAGGATAACATAATAATGAGAAGAAATCGCCGACGTGTTTTGACAGTTGCAAGCGATGTTATTCTTGGCGGAAACACTTCCGAAATGCAGGAAAGAATCCGTTCATCAATAGAAGCTATACCGTTACCGATCGGCTATGAATTTGAATGGGGCGGCGAAGATGAAAGCCAGAAAGATGCTATGGACGGAATGTCAAAATTATTCCTTCCGTGTTTAATGCTGATGTTCACAATAATGGTATTTTTATTTAACGGATTTAAGCAGCCAATTATAATATTTATGTCAATTCCTTTGATAATAATAGGAGTAGTTTTAGGACTTGTTATAGCCGGAAAGCCTTTAGACTTTTTAGCAATCGTAGGAATTTTAAGTTTAGTCGGAATGCTTGCGAAAAATTCGATAGTGTTGTTAGATCAAGTTGCAAGTGATTTTGCTTCCGGAAAAGATCGTTATCAGTCAATCGTTGAAACAGGAGTAAGCAGATTAAGACCTGTTGCAATGTCAGCCGTTACTACAGTTTTAGGAATGATTCCGTTAATATGGGACAGTATGTTCGGGCCTATGGCAGTTACGATTATGGGCGGACTTACAGTTAGTACTGTTTTAACGATGATATTCATACCCGTCATGACTGCAATAGCTTACAAAGTACCAAGTCCTGATGTCTCAAATGACAACGATGATGATGAAGATGACGAATAAAAATTTTTGTTAGGAAGGTGAATTAAACTTGAAGAAATTAATCAATATAATAATATTAGTAGGTTTAGTATTCGGCGGGTATTATGGACTTGAATTTATGCGAAGCCAAAATACCGAAACCCAGAAAGCAGAAGTTATCAGACCTGTGAAAACAGTAACGTTAAATAATAACGGAAAAGGCGGAATATGGCGTTATTATGGAACTTTACAGGGAGGAAGACGAGTTGATTTATCATTTCGAGTTTCAGGCCCAATCAGAACGATTAACGTTGAAAAAGGAGCTTCAGTTAGGAAAGGACAATTACTTGCAACGTTAGACCCGAGAGATTATCAAAACAGACTTAAACAAGCTCGAAGCAGTCAGGCTCAAGCTCAAGCAGAATTTGAAAATGCTGAAGCGAATTTCAAACGTTACGAAAATTTATATAAACAAAAAGTTATACCTCGTTCAACTTATGATACGTATAAAACTCAAATGAATGTGGCAAAATCTGCGTTAAATGCTGCGGCAGCTTCAACAGCAACAGTAAGAGATTCACTTCAAGATACAGAACTAAGAGCTCCGTTTGACGGAGTTATCGTTGACAGAATGGTCGAGAATTTTCAGGACATAGCAGCAAAACAAACTATATTCAGCTTACAGGATATTTCTATGTTGGAAGTAGTTTTCAATGTTCCTGATAATGATGTAATTTGGGCTTCAAAAACTGTTTCAATGCCTGAAGTACTTCGAGCAAAAGACGTAATCCGAGCAAGATTTGACGCTATACCCGACAGAGTATTTCCGTTGACGCTAAAAGAAGTAGTTTTACAGGCTAATCGCAATACAAATACATTTCCCGTTATTGCTGTAATGCCTCAACAAAAAGATGTAGCTTTATTACCCGGAATGACAGCAACAGTTGAAGTTGAAATTTACGGTTTAGAAAATGAAAATTCGTCTTTCATAGTTCCTCAAACGGCACTTCTAATGAAACCTGACGGAATTTTTGTATGGCGATGTGAGAATAACATAGTTAATCGCATTCCCGTTAAGTCCGGAGTACCGCATAATAACGGATCTATCGAAATCTCAAGTGAAAAACTCAAAGACGGAGATAAAATCGTTGTAGCTGGTGTAAATCTTTTAAGAGAAGGACAGAAAGTTCGTTAAATGAAAATTAAATGGCTGGAATTTCGCTAAAAAGTTTCCAGTCATTTTTATATAATTATCAAAAAGGAGCATTATTTTGTTTATGAAAGGCAACGAAATTAATTTAACTCAAATGCTTGAACGTCGTGAACAAAGATTTAACGAACAAAAATTTTTTCTCGATAAATTTCATTCACCTTTGATTTCTTTTTCAATGAATATTCCCGGCCCTGTTAAAACTAATGACGATATTTTTAATGCTTTTATGTTCGGGAAAAAATTGTTGCTCGATGAATTAAATATTATTCATGCAGATATTAATGATGTTTTAGAAATTCACGAAGATACAGGCGACGAATTGTTGCTCTCCGTTAAAAATATCTCTCCTGAAATCCTTAAAAACTTAACCCTTAAAATCGAAAATAATAATAATTTCGGAAGATTATTTGATATTGATGTCATTGATGAGGCCGGCAATAAACTTTCACGCAAAAATTTCAGGAAGTGTTTAATTTGCGGCAAACAAGCTCAGGAGTGCGCTCGCTCCCGAACTCATTCAGTTGAAGAAATGCAAATTGCCGTCGAAAAATTATTATCTCAAGTCCCAAACAGGAAAATATAATCTTAAATGCGTTACATCTTTCAAAGCATCATCGCTTTTGCCTGATACTTCCGGAAGACGTTCCCATTCTCCGCCGTTTATTCTGCAAATTACTAACGGTCTTCTCCCGTATTGATTAAATAAATCGGGTAATTTGTCGTTTAACTGTGTGCCGGGTAAAAACGAATTTTTATACAAAGGTTCACGGCCTTCTAAGTCGGGGTGATTAGGTAAAGGCGAAATTATTAACCATTGCGTCATGCTCCACGAACTTATCATCTCTTTTGATGTTAAAGCATGTTTCAACGGCATTATCTGAAAGCCTCCGACAGTATCACGCTTCGATGTCGCTACACATATAACACCTGCATGTGAGGCACGAATCCTTCCGTTATTTTGATAAATACTTCCTCCGAATCTCCCGATGCCTCCTAATCTGTGAATTACTCTTGCAACAACTTCACAGCCTTTTTTCCCGAATGTTATAACTCTTCCGCCCGGTCTGTTTTCTATTTCAACCATAAAATTTTTAGGAGCTTCAGGTAACTCAGTCCGAATTATTAATGTCTCATTCTCTTTCGGAACATCTGTTAAATCTCTTTCACCTTCATCACTTTCTATCGTAACCTTTGAACCTACTAACGGCGCATATCCTCCGAATATTCCCGTACCTGCTTCCATTTCAAGCGAAAAAAATGCCCCTTGAGCTGCTGCAGGTGCTACCGTAATTGAAGGAACAAGGCTTATTATTCGTCCTCTGTCATTCTCAACGTTGATTAAAATGTGAACAGCATTGACGGCACTGGCACATACTGTTGAAGGAGTACACCATTTACTCGCAGTATATGCAGGCCAGTTTGTTTTTGAAGGAGTCATTAAGACTTTTCCCAACGTTACAATTTTATTATCAGGCATTATTGCTTTAACTTCAGAATGTTTTTTACAAGGTATCCTGATTTCGATAAAATCCTCACCGTAACAACTCGAAACAAAACATAAAAATATTATTAACGATACAAAAATTTTTTTCATGGTATTGGTGCCAGCCATACTGCCCATATATTACAAAGAGCATGATAAATTATTGACGGCATTACCGATCCTCCTCTATGTCTTAAAATTCCCATTATTAATCCCGGAAAAAATGTCGCTACCCTTAACCAACCGCTTATCATTATTAAGTGGCTTAACGCAAAAATTAAAGTCGTAATAAAAATTCCTGTATATACTCCGAATTTTTTCACTGTTAAAGTCTGAAGCCAGCCTCTGAAAAATGTTTCCTCGATAAATGCCGCTGCTATTCCTCCTCCGAGATAATTAACAGCTTCCCAAAATGAAGGGTGTTTCAATCCTCTTCCGCCCCATTCGTAAGGCCAATAAAATGTTATTACGCTCAAAGGAATTAACGTGAACAAAATCGCAATAGTTACATCACGCTTCGATTGTTTCGTCATGAACCATTTCAAACCGTAAAATTTTTCGTCTTCATGTCTGAACTTGCACCATTCATACGGAAAATAAAGCATGAACGCCGCAACTATTAGTCCAATAAGCTCGCTATAAAACTTTGACAGCATCGTTTAGGAATTGTATTGTGTCATTAATATACGCTGCAATATGGAAGCGATTTACGTAAAGCAAGGCCGAAATTTTCCAGAGCAAAATTATTACAGGCACTCCTACAATGACAACGCCTATTCTGTATAAAATCTTTGAAGGAATTTTGCCCCATTTCTCTGAAAGCTCTCCGACAAGCCAACCCGTTACCATAAATGCAAATCCTAAAATCCATATCGCTAACCCAAGCACAATTTGAGTATTAACCACGCGCAAAAAAATCAACTCCAGTTAAAATTGCATCATAAAATTTTTATAATTATACGTTAAAAATCAGTTTAGTGTGATAAACTTTGCATATTAAAATTTTTAGGAGGAATTTTTTTTTCATGAAACAAAAATTTTTTACGGCTTTAATTTTAGTAGCGGCGTTCTCAAGTTTCGCATTCGGTGCTGAAGCTGATAAAATTGTCGCAAGGGTTGCCAGCCAAGATATTACGGAACGTGAAGTCCTTGATTTCATTAAGCCTTTCGGTCAACAGGCTATGATGTTATACGGCTCTGAAGACGGAAAAAAAATGATTATTAATGATGTAATTTCGATGAGGCTTTTTGCGCTCAAGGCTCAAGAAGAAAAGATGGACGAAAAACCTGACTTCAAAGAGACTCTCGAGAACACAAAAAGAGCGATGTTAGCACAAGCCGCCATGCGTGATTTAGTTAAAGACATTGTTATAAAAGACGATGACGCACAAAAATTCTATGATGAAAACCCGAAATTATTCGTACAGCCTGAAAGAGTTCATGCACGTCATATTCTTGTAAGTGATGATGAAACCCTCGAAAAAGTTCAAGCGGAATTGAAAGCGGGAAAATCTTTTGATGTTGTAGCTAAAGAATTTTCGATTGATCCGGGCAGTGCTGCTAACGGAGGAGATTTAGGAGAATTTCCAAAGGGAGTTATGGTTAAGGAGTTTGAAGAGACCGCATTTGCTCTTAAAAATCCCGGAGATGTTTCAGAGCCTGTTAAATCGCAATTCGGTTGGCATATTATCAAACTTGAAGAACGTATATCAGAATCCACGGCACCTTTTGCTCAAGTTAAGCAGCAAATTTTACAGGAGCTTCGTGAACAAAAAACTCAGGAAATTTTAGAGGCAAAGTCAAAGGAGCTTGAAGAGAAATATAAAGTTGAAAGATTTTAGCTGAAAATGTAACAAACCCCTCTGTCAATTAAAACTGAGGGGCTTTTCATTAAATTCCTAACAACATTCTCTTCTTTATCGTAAATTCTTCCTCCGTTATAATGCCGTTATCTAAGAGTTTTTTCAATCGCATCAATTCCGCCGTGTAATCTCTTTCATGTTGAGCAGGCGAAAAATCTTCACGTGCCGAATTCATCATTGAAATCCATTCTTTTCCGCCATATACGACAAACGTATATTGCTTTTCATCAGTATGTACTGAAATATGGTCGCTGATTAATAAATTTCTGTCGTGTGTTACGTTTTTAATGTCGAGTAAGTTAATGCAAAGGTCGATTTTCTTTTGCAGGAGAGTGTGAGACGTGAAATATAAATTAGTCTTCGTTAAGAATAATTTTCCTCCTGAAGCAAAAAATTTGCTCGTGTAATAATTTGCCAGTCCAAGCCTTAAAGGTATTTCACCCTTTCCCAACAAACTCCCGTAAACATATATTCCGGCATTATCACTCTCTGAAATTTCGCTGATGATATTTTGAGGAACGTTGAATTGTTTTTCGTCGGACATAATGACAAAACTTCCGCAATAATCACATTTGTATTTCGCAGGATTATATTCTGCTCCGCAGTTAGGACAAGTTAAAGTTTTCATAAAATTTTTTTCCTCCGATTTACATGAAAATTACAAAATCCCGTTCTCAAAAATACTTTCGTTCAAAATCATCGCTTTGTATAAAGCCTTTATTGCACTCTCATAATCGTTATCATCAACTCCAATTATTATGTTCAAGTTATCCGCTCCCTGTTCTATCATTTTAGCTTTCACTCCGGCAAGTGCCAATGACGCAAATATTTTTCCGAATAAACCCTTTATTGTTCCCATTCCTTCTCCTACAAGAGCAATTAATGAAAAATCTTGGCTCACTGTTATAGAGTTAGGGTTAATAGCCTCCTGAATGTCCTCTATAATTTCGTTGCGAATGAGATCAAATCTCGGATTTTTTAGCACAATCATCATATTGTGAATGCCCGAAACATGATGTCTTGCTGCTATACGATGCTTTGCAAATGTGGCGAATAACTTGTTGTCATATTCGTATGCTTTATTCATTCCGTACTTCTGAATTTTAATCACCTTGAAATTTTGATGACCAGCAATACATGCCGTTACATTCCTTGAAATATTTTCGGGAAGTTTAGGGACTATATTCATAACATAATCATCGTAAATACTGCAAATTGTCATCGGAATATCAGCTTCCTGCAACATAAAAGCAACTTCATCTTTCGTCAGTGTTATTCCGATGTAATTTAATTCAACGGCCTCAGAATAAGTTATCGTGTTGACAAGTTCTGCGTCGGGAATTACAGAAGGATCCGCACTGTAAACTTTTGCGCTTTCACTCCACTTCTCGAATAAATCAGCTTTAATTGCACAGGCTACTAAAGCTCCGGAAGTATCGCAATCTCCCCTGTTGAAAGTCTTCACTGTGCCGCCTGTTGTTGAACCGTAAAAACTCGGTATAATCGCACGGTCAAGACTTCTTAACCTTTCGCTCGCCATTGAAAATGTACGTTCTTTATCAGGGGTTCCGTCAGGGTTCAATGCCATAACTTGAAATGCGTCAACAAATTTCCAATCTAAATATTTCGCAATAATTTTCCCGAATATATACTCTCCACGACTTCCTATATAATCCAATCCCAAATGCAAATTTTTTCTCAATGCATTAATCTCGAAATCAACATCAAAATTCATTCCCAATCCATTAACAATTTCTTTATAACGGTTTGAAATTTTTCCCAATATTGTTTCGTAATTCTCTTTAGCTTGGAAACTAGCGTAACACATATAAAGCATATCCGTAATTCCTATATCGTTATCAGTCGTTCCGGGAGCTGACACTACAACATAACGGCGATCGGGATTAGCTTTTATAATTTCAATCATTTTTTTGATTGTTTCGGAATTTGCCGCAGCATCTCCTCCAAACCTTGATACTATAACATTACTCATTCGTAATCACCATCTCTCTTGAATTCTTTAATTATAACAAAATCACAAAATAATAACTTCAGGAAGCTCCGCAAGACCTTCAATTTCAAATGAAGTTTTTACCCGGAAATTTAACATGTCCTGTTCAATCTTAAATGAAGATGAAAAATTTTTAAGGTCATGAATTTTTTTCTGTGTTTTAATTCCTGAAAGAGCAAAAATTTTTTCAAGCCTTCGATTTATAACATGCTTCCTTAAAATTCCGGGATTGTCGATTAAAATTTTCGGAGGATTGGGAGTTATTGAGATATTAATTTTGTTGTCGATGTTATAGTCGGAATGGAGCAAAGCATTTATGAAACTCTCTCTCAAAATCTTCGAGCTTTTCCGCGAAAGTTTAATTGACAGTCTCGGCAAAATATTTTTATATGCGTCCCAAATATTTAAGGCTTCAATTTCAGCATGGCCGTGAGAATATTTTAATTCAGCTCTCACTCTTATAATGTTGCTGAACATTAAAGCTCCTGCAAAGGTTAAATATTTGCCGGAAAATATAAAACTCCTTCGCAAAAATTCCCCGTGCTTAAAATTTTTATATTCATCGTGCAACTTAATCACTGTTTCGTAAAAATCGTTGAGACTTTGCGGATTAACGAAGGCGTTCATAAACTCAAAATCATCACCTCCGTAATAATCTCTTTCCTTTTCAAGAAATTCAAAATAATCGTAAAGATTCAAAGACATAAAAACTCCATGAAAAATTTTTTCAGCATATTATAATTTATCAGCAAATTTTAAGATTAAAGAGGTGATTAATATAAAATTTCTCATAGTTGATGGTCATAGCCTTGCTTATCGAGGGTATCATGCCGTGAAAAAAAATTTAACCGCTCCTGACGGTACACCTACGACAATGATTATGGCATTTATGAACATGCTTTACAAAGTTCAGGACGAGATTTTGCCCGATTGTATTATTGCCGTTTTCGATGCGGGAAAAAAAACTTTCCGTCATGAATTATTGAGCGATTATAAAGCCGATCGAAAAATCACTCCTGAAGATTTGAGAATACAAATTCCAATTTTGCAGGAACTTTTATCGTTGTCAGGGCACAAAGTTATAATGCGTGAAGGAATTGAAGCGGACGATTTAGCAGCATCAATCGCTAAACTCGCAAAAACTCAAGGCCATAACGCAATCATTCTTTCATCTGATAAAGACCTTTTGCAGCTTTTGGGAAATGGAGTTGAAATGCTGCGTCCTAATACTCACGGAATTTCAGACGCTGCATTTTATAATACCGAAAATTTTCAGAAGGAATACGGTTTCATGCCTTCATCAATGTCTGATTATCTCGCTATACTTGGTGATAAAGTTGATAACATTGAAGGCATTGAAGGTTTAGGGGAAAAAAGAGCGAAAAAACTTTTGGCAGAATTTCCGACACTTGAGGATATTTTCGCTTCACTTGACAAAATTTCGTCAAAACAAATTAAAACTAAACTTGAAGTTTCAGGCTCAGAGAGGCCGATATGGTTAAGAGATAACATAATAAAACTTAAGGACAATATTTTTGATGATGATGAAAATTTCCTTGAGGAATGTTTGAATTTCAAGCCTGATATTGAAAAAGCTCAGGAACTCGCAGCAAGGTTGGGACTTAAAAGAGTTTTGAAACGTCTCGGAAGCGATGTTGAAATTGAGAGGGAATTTGTTAATGATGAAAGAAATTTTGAAATCAAAATTCCTGAATGTGATATTTTTACCCGTGATTATAAATCCGAACTCAAAAATTCTCCCGAAAAATTTCAGCCCGAAAAATCCGTTTGGGACTTAAAGACTGCTTATTATCTTTTACACCCTGACGAAACAGGAAAAAATTTTGAGAAATTCTCCGAAACCGTAACTGACGAAAATTTCATGAATACTGCGGGGAAACTTGAGGACGAAATTTTGAGTTATGAAGGTTTACACAATGTCATGACCGAAATTGATTTGCCGTTAATCCCTGTCTTAAATCAAATGGAAGATCACGGAGTTAGAATTGACTTTGAAAAATTTTCAGTGGTTCAAAATGAATTGCAGGAGAAAATTTTCGCCATTGAAAACGAAATCTTCAACGAGACCGGAGCAACTATAAACGTAAATTCTCCTCAGCAGGTTTCGTGGTTATTGTTCGAGCGATTGAAATTTGAACCTGAAGGAATGACTAAGGGGAAAAAATCTTTTTCAACCGATGCAAATGTCCTCGAAAAACTCTCAAAACTTCCAAACGGAAAAATTCCCGCATTAATTCTTGAACATCGTGAACTCTCAAAAATGCTCACGGGTTTTGTAATTCCGCTTCAAAAAGCGGCGGTTAAAGACGGAACAATTCACACGACATTTGAACCTGCTTTTACAGGAACAGGAAGGTTAAGCAGCAGAGACCCTAACTTGCAAAATATTCCCGCATTCGGTCAATGGGCTGAAAAAATTAAATCAGGTCTTATTCCCGTTAATCCCGAAAATATTTTCATTTCAGCAGATTATTCACAAATCGAATTGAGAGTGCTGGCTTATATGTCATGTGAGGAAAAATTAATCGAGGCATTTCAAAACAACAGGGATATTCATACCGAAACAGCTGCATGGGTCTTTGATACTTCACCGGAATTTGTTACTCCGGAATTAAGACGTGCCGCAAAAATGATTAACTTCGGTCTGCTTTACGGAATGAGTTCGTTCGGACTTGCGGAACGATTAAATGTCTCACGTAATGAAGCTAAAGAGATCATGAAAAAATATTTTGATGCTTTACCTGGAATTGAAAAATTTTTGGAACATACCGTTAATACTGCGAAAGCTAACGGATATTCAAGAACTCTTGCAGGACGAATAAGACGTGTTAATGAAATTCCTGCTAAAGGCCCTGCGCTTGACAGAGCATTAATCAATTCTCCTATTCAAGGGACTGCGGCAGATATTGCGAGAACGGCCATGATAAATTTTTCACATGAAGTTAAAGGGAAGTTATTTTTACAGGTTCATGATTCTTTAGTATGTGAATGTTCAAAAAATGATGCGGAAAAAATTTCTGAAATTTTAAGCGAAATCATGAAATCATCAGGCGGTGCGTTAAATTTAGGTGTCCAAGTTAAAATTGGAAGTGCATTAAGTAGTGTGTAATTTTGCGTATTATATGCTAAAATTTCATTTATAAAAAAATACGTAAAAAGTGCGTAAAAAAATTTTTATGAGAGAAGGTTTTTTATTTATTATGAATTTCCTACGTAAACAAATGAAATGGGTTATGGCTGTTATTGTTGTTGCTTTTCTGCTTTCGACGTTTTTGATGTACGACAGCAGGACTTCACGACGAACACCTACCCGAAACGCTGACGGATCTATGAGTGATTATGAAGTTGCTGAAATTAACGGTCGTTCATTGATGCGTTCAGAGCTTGAGCAGAGGCTCAGAAATTATTTAAGCTCTTACAGTTCAAGAAACGCCGTATCTCTTGATATGCCTGCAATTTATCAGGAAGTTTTAGATCAGGCGGTATTGGATTCACAGCTTGTTAAAGAAGTTCAGGAAAGAGGAATTATGGTTTCAGAGGCAGAAGCTGAACAGGCCATGAAACTTTATGCTGATACTTATTATCCGACACGCGAAACTTTTTATCAGGCTCTTGCTCAGTCAGGAATGAAGGTCGAAGATTACAAACGTAATTTAGCTCGTCAAATGTCTGTGGAAAGACTTTTGGAAGATGCTATCGGTGAAATTGAAATCAGTGAGGACAAAGCCGTTGAATTTTATGACTCAATGAAAAATTTAATCTATGCTAAGCCCGAAGGTTTCATGGTTCACATGGCCGATTTCAATACCAGTGCCGACGCTGAAAATTTCAGAACAAGACTTTTAAGCGGTGAAAGCTGGGACGTTATTGCCTCAAGTGATATTTTGTCAAAAGACTTGATTAATATCACAAAACAACCTGTATTTTTGCCTGTAACAGCTTTTAATTCGGGAAGTTTAGTTGCATTGGCTTCGATTGATGTTTCAGAACCAAGCCCTGTATTTTCCGTAACAAGTTTTGATTTTGCGGTAGGAATGAAAACGAGTCATGTTGACCCTAGCGTAACTCCTTATGATGAAGTTAGTGCGGATATTAAGACGTTATTAACTCAGCAGGAACAGCGCAACAGACTTACTGAATATGAAAAATCATTGAGAGACAAAGCAAATGTTGTTATTCATGACCAATCATTATTCGCTAAAACTGAAACACCCGAATCAGCTCCTGAATTTATCATTGAAGAAGTCAGTGAAGATGTAGAGCCTGTATCATCAGAAGAAGAGGAAACCCCTGTTGAAGTCGAAACTGAAACAACTTCAGAAGTCGAAACTGAAACAACTTCAGATGATAATGAAAATGAAGAGGAAGAACTCGAAGTTGTAGAAGTTGAAGAGATTGAAGAAACTTCAGAGGACGTTGAAGCTGAAGAACCTGAAGAAGTAATTGAAATCGAAGAAACTTCAGAAGATGTTGATGTTGAAGAAGTTGAAGAAGTTGAAGAAGCAGAAGCAGAGGAAACTGAAAGCGAAGATTTAACGGAAGCTGAAAAGGTTGAAGCAGAGGTTGAGGCCGAAAAAGAACAGGAAACTGAAGAAGCTGAAGCTGAAGAAGAAGAAGTTGTTGCTGTTGTCGAAGCTGATAACGAATCTGATGACGCTGAAGAAACCGAAGTTGAAGTTGAAACTGAAGAACTTGAAGCAGCAGAAGCTGAAGAAGAAATTCCCGTTGAAGTATCTGAAGAAGCTGAACCTGAAACTGAAACTGAAACAGCAGAAGAACCCGAAGAAGAAACTGAGGTTGAAGTTAAAGCTGAAGCTGAAGCTGAAGAAGCTGTTGAGGAAGTAATCGAGGAAGCTGAAAAAGCCAGTGAAGACATTAAACCCGAAATTATTTCAGAGGATTTAATGGAAGCTGAAACAAAATAATCAGGAAGTGAATTTTTAATGGCATCACAGCGTAAAGATATTCACAAAATTTTAATAATCGGCTCGGGGCCTATCGTAATCGGTCAGGCCTGCGAGTTCGATTACTCGGGTACTCAGGCATGTAAGGCTTTGAAATCTCTCGGTTATGAAATCGTCTTGGTGAATTCAAATCCTGCAACAATTATGACTGATCCCGAAATGGCTGATATAACTTATATTGAGCCTCTTAATGTCGATCGTATCGAAAAAATTATTGAGCGTGAAAAACCTGACGCTTTATTACCTAATTTAGGCGGTCAATCAGGCTTGAATTTATGTGCTGAACTTAACAAGGCAGGAATTTTGGCGAAATATAATGTCGAAGTTATAGGAGTTCAGGCTGACGCAATAGAACGCGGTGAAGATCGTGTTGAGTTCAAAAATACTATGAACAGTTTAGGAATTGACATGGCACGCTCTGAAGTTGCATATTCTGTTGAAGAGGCTTTGAAAATCGCCGAAAAGTTAAATTATCCCGTAGTCCTTCGTCCTGCTTATACAATGGGAGGAGCTGGCGGCGGATTAGTTTATAACCGTGAAGAATTAAAAACTGTTTGCGAAAGAGGTTTGCAGGCAAGTATAGTTCATCAGGTATTAGTTGAAGAATCTGTTTTAGGCTGGGAAGAATTGGAGCTTGAAGTTGTTCGTGATAAAGATAACAATATGATTACGGTATGCTTTATCGAAAACGTTGATCCTATGGGAGTACATACGGGCGATTCATTCTGTGTAGCACCGATGTTGACAATATCTCAAGAACTTCAACAAAAATTGCAAAATATGGCCTATAAAATTGTCGAACATATCGGAGTTATCGGCGGAACTAACGTACAATTTGCTCACGATCCTAAAACAGGAAGAATAATTGTAATCGAAATTAATCCCAGAACTTCCAGATCATCGGCTCTGGCTTCAAAGGCAACAGGATTTCCTATTGCTTTAGTTTCGGCAAAACTTGCGGCAGGATTATCGTTAAGCGATATTGAATGCGGAAAATATAAAACTCTCGATAAATATAAACCTGACGGAGATTATGTTGTCGTAAAATTTGCTCGTTGGGCATTTGAGAAATTCAAAGGAGTTCAGGATAAATTAGGAACTCAAATGCGAGCAGTCGGTGAAGTCATGAGCATAGGCAAAAATTTCAAAGAGGCATTACAGAAGGCAGTTCGTTCGCTTGAAAAAGACCGTTACGGATTAGGCTTCGTGAAAAATTTCAATTCCTTATCAAAATCCGAATTGTTAAATCTCCTTGAATATCCTACAAGTGAAAGATATTTTGTGATTTACGAGGCTTTGAGAAAAGGCGCAACTGTTGATGAGATTAATAATTTAACTCACGTAAAAAAATATTTCATTGAAGAGATTAAATCGTTAGTTGATGAAGAGGAAAAAATTCTGACCTTCAAAGGCAAAAATATTCCCGATGAAATTTTAATTCAAGCTAAAAAAGACGGTTTCGCCGATAAATATCTCGCAAAAATTCTTGACATTCCAGAAAATTTAATACGTCAACAAAGGGAAGCGTTAAATATTTCAGAGACTTGGGACGCAGTACATGTCAGCGGAACTCAAAACGGAGCATATTATTATTCAAGTTACAACAACCCTTACGCAAAAAATAATATTTCATCTAACAAAAAAATTATGATTTTAGGCGGAGGGCCTAATAGAATAGGTCAGGGAATTGAATTTGATTACTGCTGCGTACATGCTGCACAGTCTTTGAAGAAACTCGGCTTTGAAACTATCATGGTTAATTGCAACCCTGAAACAGTTTCAACAGATTATGACACTTCGGACAAATTATATTTTGAACCTTTAACTCTTGAAGATGTTTTGAGCATTTATAAAGCTGAAAAACCTGTCGGAGTTATAGCTCAGTTCGGAGGACAAACACCGCTAAATCTTGCTTCAGAACTTGAGAAAAACGGCGTGAAAATTTTGGGAACTTCACCTGAGATAATCGACCTTGCTGAAGACAGAGGACGTTTCAAAAACGTTATGGACGGATTGAATATTCCTATGCCTGAATCAGGAATGGCTGCGACACTCGAAGAAGCTCACGAAATCGCCTCTAAAATCGGTTATCCCGTAATGGTTAGACCTTCTTATGTTTTAGGAGGAAGAGGAATGGAAATCGTTTACGATGAAAAGAGCCTCGAAAATTACGTTAAGGCCGCAGTAGGTGTTACACCTGACCGACCGATTTTGATCGACAGATTTTTGAATCATGCTCT
>CALBPU010000021.1 GCA_937899395.1 uncultured Fretibacterium sp. | reverse complement strand
GGGCATGGGATTCCCGAGATCAAGATTCAACGCCATACTCGTCTCAACCTGGCGCAACGCCTCATCATGTTTCTTTATGCGGCTCACAACGGCCTGAGCGCCACCAACATTTTTCAGGTCATCGATCTGCCCTTTTAACTCATTCAGTTCCTGACGCATGGCCTGCAGTTGAATCCACGTATCGGCCTGAGCAGGCTGCAGTTGTTTCAACTGAATATCTTGCTGCTGCACCTGCTCCTCAAGCTGCTTCTGCTCCTGCACCTGCTGCTCCTGCTGCTCCAACCTCTGCACCTGCTGCGGCTCCTGCAAAACCTGCTGCTGCTCCCAAAAAGGACTCAGCTAAAAAAGGAAGCCAAACCGTAAGAGTTGATATTGGAAGGTTAGACAAGTTAATGAACCTTGTCGGAGAACTTGTGATTTCACGTGCAAGAATTGAAAGGTTAGTTCAGGAAGCGAGACTGAGACAATTTGATGATACTCTTTCGCAATTAGGAAGAATTTCCGGAGATATTCAAGAGCTTGTTACAAAGTTGAGAATGGTTCCTGTGTCGTTTACGTTCGACAGGTTCCCAAGATTAATCAGAGACCTTTGCAAAACTTTGAACAAAAATGTTGAACTTGTTCTCGAAGGTGAAGATACTGAATTAGACAGAACAGTTATTGATGAAATAGGCGATCCTATGGTTCACTTAATTCGTAACTCAATGGATCACGGAATTGAACACCCTGAAGAACGTAAAGCTCTCGGAAAACCTGAAAAGGGAATTTTGAAAATAGCAGCTTATCAGGAAGGTTCAGGAGTTGTAATCGAAGTTTCTGACGATGGAGCAGGAATTGACCCCGACAAAGTTAAAAAGAAGGCTATTGAACGCGGAATAATCACTGAAGACAGAGCAAATATTATGAGTGATGAAGAAGCTCAACAATTAGTTTTGTTACCGGGCTTTTCAATGGCTAAACAGGTTACGGACTTATCAGGACGCGGAGTCGGAATGGACGCTGTTAAAACGAAGGTCGAAGCTCTCGGAGGACAGTTTGATTTAAGCAGCAAAAAGAACGAAGGTACACACGTTTATATTCGTTTACCTTTAACTCTTGCAATAGTTCTTTCACTGTTAATTAAAGTCGGTCAGGAAACTTACGCTATATCCCTTGAAAACGTCGAAGAAACTATAATGGTTCGTAAAGAGGATATTAAAACAGTACACGGAGAACCTACAACATTGTTAAGAGGCGAAGTTTTATCGCTTAATATTCTCGGTGATATTTTAGGCTCTGAAGGTGTTGAAAGAGACCGTGAAGAATATCCCGTAGTAGTTGTTAAGATCGGCAAAAATAAAATCGGCTTTATCGTAAGTGAATTAATAGGACAACAGGAAATTGTTATAAAATCTCTTGGACGTTTTCTCGCAAAAATTGACGGCATTACAGGCGGTACAATTCTCGGAGACGGTAACGTAGCTTTAATTCTTGATGTTGCGTCGTTCTACTCTACGAAAGGTTAAGTAAAAAGTTTGAGAGGAGTTATATTTTATGGCTGAGATAGCATCGTTCAATTCTCTTCAGCTTGACGCTATAAGAGAGGTCGGAAATATAGGTACGGGGAATGCTGCTACAGCGTTGTCAGGGTTGTTGTCAAGAATGATTCACATGGAAGTTCCTAAAACTGAATTAGTTTCGATTTATGAACTCGGTGAACATTATGGAGACCCTTTACAGATTGTCGGAGCTGTATTTGTTCGTTCCGGAGGCGGCTTCGGGTGCAGCCTGATATTCATTCAAAATGAAGAGGACGTGAATTTAATGGTCGAGTTACTGTTGAAACAGCAATTCGGCTCATATATACCGATAGACGAAATCCCGCAAGAGATGAAGGACAGTGCGTTAAGTGAAGTAGGAAATATAGTTTTAAGCTCATTTCTTAACGCTATAAACCTGTTAATCGGCACTCAGCATCAAATCAGCGTTCCCGGAGTAGCGCATGATATGTTAAGTTCAATTTTGGACGTAGTAGCTTCGATTTACGGTCAGATGGGCGAGACAGCTTTGTTAGTTAATACGGAAATCAGCGTCGACGGGCTTGAAGAAGGGCGGAAAATTTCAGGACATATAATATTAATTCCGGACCCTGATGCTCTTGAACTGTTGCTAAAGAAATTGAAGGTGATGTGAAGCATGGCGGAAAACAGGATTGTATTAGGAATGGCGGATTTAACGGTAGTTCCGGCTCCTGTAACTTTGGTTACACTTGGTTTAGGTTCATGTATAGGACTTGTAATTTTTGATTCGTCTGCAAAAGTTGCAGGAATGGCTCATATAATGCTTCCTGATTCAAGGGGATTACAGGGGGCTGAAAAAGTAGGGAAATTTGCAGACACAGCAGTTCCTGCCTTAGTCGAAGAAATGTTGAAAAAAGGCGCAACACGTCCTCGTATGAAAGCTAAAATCGCAGGGGGTGCTCAAATGTTCTCATTGCCGGGAGCTTCTGCTGAATTTTTGACTGTAGGAGCAAAAAACGTTAAAGAAACTAAAATGAAATTGGCTCGAATGGGCATTGCTCTGGTAGCTTCGGATACCGGAGGAAATAAGGGGCGCACTATAGAATTTTCTACAAGCAACTGGCTGTTGAGAGTTAAAACACTTGGAAAAGGTGTGAATGAAATATGACGGCTGTGGCCTCAACTAATTTATCAGAAGAAAAAAAATTATGGGAGGAATATTCACGTACAGGTTTAGGACGAGATGAAATCATTGTGAAATACCTTCCATTGATTAAATATGTTGTATCAAGAATGGCTGTAACACCTCCATCAGGGCTTGATTATGAGGACTTATTGAGCTTCGGGGTGTTTGGATTGTTAGACGCTGTCGAAAAATTTGACCCGTCAAAAGGCTTTGTATTTCAAACTTATGCTATACCCAGAATTAGAGGCGCAATTCTTGACGAGCTTAGAAAATGTGATTGGTTTTCAAGGACAGGGCGTGAAAAAGTTCAGAAGCTTAATAAAGCTATGGAAAAAATTTTGCGTGATAAAGGCGAAATTCGTGATGAATTGTTAATGGCAGAAATGGGAATTGATGAAGATGAATATTACGAGATTCAGAACCTTGCTTCACGTGGTTATATAACATCGCTTGATGACACTACGCCGCTTGATGACGGAGAAGTTTCTGTTGAGGCAACACTGGCTGATGAACGCGAGGGCATTGTTGAACATCTCGATGATGAAAGCGAAAAACAGGAATTAATAGAAGCCCTTTCAGAACTTCCTGAACGTGAACGAAATATGTTAAGCCTGTATTATTATGAAGGACTGAACTTGAAGGAAATCGGAAAAGTTTTAGGAGTAACTGAGAGCAGAGTTTCACAAATTCACGGCAAAGCTTTATCAATGTTAAGGGCGATATTAAAGGAGAAAATGAACAGGTAAAATGTTTGATAAGGAGATATTTTCACTGGAAGCAACACCCGACGGAATATATTTGTCATGCAACAGCAGGGACTTCAAAGAGAATGACGTTTACGCATATTTGAAGGAATACGGAATACTTCGTTATGATTTCAAAGCTGTACGAAAATTCTTAAAGGACGGAGAAACCTGTAAAGTCTGTAACAGAAATCCGGCGTTTGAAAAGGATGCTAAAATTTTAGTTACTCTTGCAAAGGATAAAATGTCAGCTTCTGTTGCAATAGACCCTCCGTTTTTTGCTAAACCGTGGCCGACTGAAGAGGAAGTTATACAATCTTTGCAGGCTAACGGCGTTAAAGTCGGAATAAATACAATGTCAATAAAATCTCTTTTGGCTCGAAAACTTACTAATCAGCCCGTAATTGTTGCTGAAGGAGTTAAGCCTATTGAAGGCAAGGACGCTTATATCGAATTAATAAAAGATCCTGATAAACCTTTTGAAGTTCGTGAAGATGAAAAAATTGATTTCTGGAGCAGAAGCACTATCGTTACAGTTCACCCGGGACAGGAAATTGCGATTAAACACCCTTTAGAGCAAGGCAAAAACGGAATTGATGTTACAGGACAGCCCGCGAAAGCTAAGACAGTTAGAAATGTTGAATTTTCATTCGGCGACGGATTAAAACGAGATGAAGAGAACAGATTATTATTAATTGCGACTGCTGAAGGACAATTAAAGAATGAGAAAGGCCGTTTGGTAGTTTTACCTGAACTTGATATTCACAGAGATATTGATTTCGGAATAGGCAGTATAGATTTCACTGGTGCTGTAAAAATTCACGGCTCTGTTCGTGAAGGATTTCATGTTGTAGCTCAAGGTAATATTGAAATTTTCGGCACTGTCGAAGGAGCTGAAATTGATAGTCAGGGTGTCGTGATTGTTCACGGAGGAGTTCGAGGAATGGGCAAAGGAATTTTGCGAGCTAACGGAGATGTTAGTTTGAATTTCGGAGATCAGGCGACAATTCGTTCGGGCGGTTCAATCTTGGCTAAAAATTCGATCTTACACAGCCATTTATATGCACACAGAGCCGTTATAGCATTGGGAAGCGGTAAACAGTCTCAAATTGCTGGCGGAAAAATTGAAGCGGGCTTGGAAGTTTCGTGTCATGTTTTAGGCTCTGAAATGGGAACAAAAACAGAGGTTAATGTCGGCTTGCCTCCCGATATGATTGAGAAGAGAAAAGTTTTTACGGCTGAAATAAAACGCTGTGATGAAAATCTTGAACGTGTCGAACCGAATTTAATTTTGCTGAAAAAATTTGAAGCAGCAGGACAGCTTGACGACAAACGACGGGCAATGATGATGGACTTAACGAAATTAAAATTCCAATTACAAGCAGCCCGTGAAAGTATGCAGACCGAATTAAAAGCATTAGAGGACGAACTCGAACTCGTTAAAGATAAAGGCATCGTCAGAGTTAAAGATATGTGTTACGGAGGAGTAATAATTACAGTCAGAGGTCTTACGTATATAGTTAATGAACCTTGCAGATATACTTCATTTGTTGCCGATGATGAAAAAAGATGTATAAGATTAGAATCGTTCGATTATAAAGCAGGACGTTTAGGAGGTTAATTTATAATGCAGCCTGTAAGTATTTTAATGTCAAACTTAAACGTAACTAACACAACTCATCATGCTCCTAATGCTATGGCAGCAGCTCAGGATACAGGACAAAGCCAAGAAATTGTTCGTGAAGGAATAAGGGTTGTTCAAACTGTTCAAGCCTCTGAAGCAGCTTCAGAAGCTCAAAGAGTTCACAGGAAAAATGAAAATGATGAACGTGAAGGTAAACAAGGACAGCAAAAAAATTCACGAGACAGTTATGAACATCAACAGCAAAAACAACATGAAAACGAAAACAATAAAACTCTCGAAAAAAATTCAAATGCCGAATTAATTCGAGAGATTCCGAAAAATAAAATTGATAAGAAATTTGAATTTTATGCATGATATAAACCGATAAACGCTGTTATTGATTTTATAGGCATCATCATTAACGAACGTGTCACGGAAAGACCGATTCTTTTACCTGCGTTCAAAATCTGAAGTATATCTTCCGTAACATTCATGTTCAAATCTCCATAGCCCGGACTGAATCTTGAAGTCAAAAATTCTCCTGCATTAAGTCCCGGTTTTATTTCACTTTTTATAAACTGGTCGCAAAACGCGTCAATTCTCACACTTGCACAAGCATCAAGAGCAATTCCGTCAAGCATATTTTTTTGTTGAGCAAGTGAGATCTGACGATCAACTTCATGTCCCAATGTTGCAGCTAAAATATAACAATCGTTTGATCTTGATGTTAATCTCGCTATATCGTTGCTGTAAATATATGCTCCTTCCAGTTCAATTCCTCCGTCAAAATGAATAACGTGAAATCTTCCGTATACAGCTCTCGGAGTTACATAAGTTTCAAGTTTCTCGAACGCATTCACAACAGTGTCGATTAATTCCTGATTATGAGTCTGCGGAGGAACTCTCATATAACGAAGAGCATCTGTTATTAATTTATCAGTTGGAACGAACTGCATAACGTTTTGTATAAAGTACCGAACGAATGCCTGCGTCAATACGTCTGACT
Organism: uncultured Fretibacterium sp.; assembly: GCA_937899395.1. Lineage (GTDB taxonomy): Bacteria > Synergistota > Synergistia > Synergistales > Aminobacteriaceae > JAFUXM01. The sequence continues at coordinate 28,777 of CALBPU010000021.1, read as the reverse complement.
GTATCGGCCTGATTCATAGTGTATAAATGAATGCCTTCAACATCTCGTGCAAGCAAGTCTATAATCTGCTCTGTTGCGTAAGCTATTCCGGCCTCTTTGACAGCTCCCTGATGATGGCCGTAAGTATTAACGAAACGTCTTACTCTTTCGGGAACTGAAGCTCCGCACATCTCAACGACCTTTTCAATTTGAGACGCTGAAGTTATGGGCATGATACCTGCGATTATCGGTTGAGTAACTCCCATTGCCCTTGCTCTTTCGCGCCATTCGCAAAAAATATCGTTGTCAAAAAATAATTGCGAAATTAAACCTTTAACTCCTAAATCACATTTTTCTTTGAGATGAATTAAATCTTCTTCAACAGATTTTGCTTCAGGGTGCTTTTCGGGATAACATGCTGCGAAAACATCAAAATCATTACCGAATTCATTTTTGATAAACGAAATTAATTCGGAAGCATGATGAAAATCTCCTAAATCTGATTTATCCTTCAAATCTCCTCTCAAAGCTAAAATATTTCTAACTCCGTTTGATTTTAACCTGTTGAGAATTTCACGGATATTTTCACGTGTTGTTCCGACACATGTTAAATGAGCAACTCCGCAGACGTTGTATTTGTTCTGAATGCCTGAAGCGATTTCGACAGTGTTATCACGGCTTGAACCTCCTGCACCGTAAGTTACGCTGATTAAATCGGGGTTGAAACTCACGAGGCTGTCAATAACGGCATAAGTTCCTTCAGTGCTTTTGTTGCCTTTCGGAGGAAAAATTTCAAACGTGTAACTCGGTGCCGGTTTAGCGAAAAAATTTTCCATTGTTAATAATTACTCTCCTTTCGTCTGAGCTAAAAGCCAATTTGTAAACTCAGAATTTTTATATACATAATCAAATGATGTCATATGTTCCGAATAATTTCCTTTTGTTCCTTCAGGCAAAGTAGTTTTTGCTTTGAAGGTTACGAAATTTACGGGCTGTTCGTTCAAAATTTTAATGCCGTTATTTTTAGCGTCAATATTTTGATAAGATACATAAGGAACTTCAGATTTATTGAACATCTCGATAACTTCCCGTTGACCTTTTGAGGCTTTATCATCTCCGTTTGAAGCGGCGTAAATGAATTTCTGACCGATTAATCCCGTGAGCTTGTTAATATCCCATTGGCCTGAAACGAATAAACATGCCGTAAAAAGTTCGGGATATTTTGCTGCTAATATTAAGAATGTCATACAGCCCATAGATTGCCCGGTAGCATAAACTCTTTTTTCATCGAGATTATAATTTTTCAGAGCATAGTTTACAAATCTTGCAGTCAGTTCAACGTAATCACTTACAACAAAACCGTCATGATCATCTAAAATCATTTTTGGATATGTCGGAACAATTACGGCACAATCATAATCGCCCCAAACTAAAGCTCCGTAACCTTGAGTTAAAGAAAATTCGGGGTCTTTTCCTGATGCGCTTCCGTCAGCAATGAAAAATACGACGGGTAATTTTTCGTGCGGTGCCTTTTCAGGAAGATAAATGTTATATTTTATTGATAATCCCGTAACATCATCGCTGAAAGTTTCAACAGTGAATTTTTTCGACTGAGAATTTATGAGTGAAGTTAAAATTTCGTCGTTAGTTTTGTCAGGGTGAAATAAACTGCCATGTTCAGCAGCAAAAATATTTGTTGAAGAGAACATGACAGTTAAAAGCGCAATGAAAATTTTCAAAGTATGCTTCATTTTTTCAAACCGTCTACCCGATTTTCTTCCCAAGTTATGAACGAATGATAAAAAACTTCATCATTATCATCAAGCCCTCGAGTTATTTCAGTTATGTGAATATGAGAGGCTTTAACCTGTTCAAGAACATAATCAACAGCTATCATAGGTTCAGTATGTGCTCCGCAAGTGTAAATATCAAGAGCCATATAATTAACTTCAGGCCATGTATGAACAGATAAATGAGACTCACTGATAACCACGACACCGCTTACACCGTTTGGAGGAAATTTGTTAAATGACACTGACCAAACTTGAGCATGAGCACGTTTAGCAGCTTCGACAAGAATATCCTGCAATTTCGGAACGTTTGTAATAGTATCATCACAGCCGGAAACTTCGACAATATAATGAACGCCTTTAGGGGACAATTAAAATCATCAGCTCCTAAGAATAATATGAAATGTTTTGAGCAAAAATTTTACCCTTATATGTAGTAATTTTATCACATTTACGGAAAAAAACGCAAAAAAAAAACAGACCTCACGAAATTCGCAAGGTCTGTAGTTAATAATTTTATCTTGAACCTAAATGTTTCTTGAAAAATTCTTCCATTTGTCTAAAGAAATCGAATCTGTTTTCCTCATTATGAAATCCGTGTCCTTCGTTTTCCTTGACCATATATATAACATCTTTACCGGCTTTTCTGACGGCTTCGACAATTTGATCAGATTCGGCTTTATTAACACGTGGGTCATTTGCGCCTTGAGCTACGAATAACGGAATTTTTATTTTATCGGCATGAAACAGCGGTGAAATTTCCGTTAATAATTCTTTGTCTTTAACAGGGTCTCCGATTTCCTCATATTCCATTTCTCTGAACGGTTCCCAATAAGGCGGAATTGTTTCAAGAAGCGTGAAAATATTTGAAGGTCCTACATAACTTACAGCACAAGCATATAAATCAGGCGTGAATGTCGCTCCTGCGAGAGCCGCATAACCTCCGTAACTTCCTCCGAAAATTGCAAGGCGTGTTCTGTCAGCTATACCCTGTTCAACTGTCCATAACACTCCGTCTGTAACATCATCTTGCATTTTTCTGCCCCATTGTTTGAAGCCTGCCTGCCAAAATGCTTTTCCGTAACCTGTTGAGCCTCTGAAATTTACCTGTAAAACCGCTATGCCTCTGTTTGCTAAAAATTGTGCAACCGAATCAAAGCCCCATGTATCTCTTGCGCTAGGGCCTCCATGAGGTATCACGACTAACGGAAGGTCTTTTGAAGCTACACCTAACGGAAGCGTTAAATATCCGTGAATTGTTAAACCATCGCGTGATTTGAAAGTTAAGGGTTTCATCGGAGCCATTTGTTCTTCTTTGAGCCATGTTGACAAATCAGCAAGTTTTGACATTGAATTATCTTTTCGGTCGAATAAATAATAAGTGCCTCTTGTTCTGTCGCTGTAAGTTCTGACAATAACACGGCGTTCGTCATCGTCCATATCAACTACAACAGCCTCATAATTCGGGAAAAATGAATCAATGGTCTTCTGTAAATCTTCTCTGTCAGAATCAAAGAATTTATAATTCCTTTTATCTGTTGTAAACGTTACGCCAGTAATGAGCTTGCGTTTTTTGGAATGTAAAATGCTTCCTGCGTCAACTTCATCGTGAACAAAAACTAAGTCGAGGGTTTTATTAGCTTCAGGGTCAAAAGTGTAAAATGCGGTTTTATCCTGACTTAAATTTGAAACAACGTACATTAATTTGTTATCATAAGCGAATAATACAGGCTCAAAAGTTTCTTTGAAGTTCGTTGTGATTAAGTTTCTGAAATCTTCGCTTTCAGTTGTCCTGTATAAGAAGCTTGCATTAACTCCGTCAGTTTGTATAGCTGCCCTTAATTTTCCGTCATGGTCAGTGAGCCAGCCTATAATATTTCCCGGATTTTCAGCAACTTGTTTAAGCTCGCCTGTTTCAATATCACATCTGTAAACATCAAAGACTTCAGGATTTCTGTTATTCATTTCGATTAACATGTGTTTAGGGTCATCTTCAAGGTCATCAAGAACTCCGGCACGAACCTTTTCAAACGGCGTTAAATCCTTAACATAGGAGCCTTTAATGTCGGTGATATAGACGTGAAAATTTTCGTCTCCTCCGAAATCCTGAACATAAACGATTTTATCGCTGCCTTTCCAGAAGAACCCGGCAATGTCGCGTTCAGTTGCTGAAGTAATCCGTTTTTCATCTCCTGTTGAAATTTCACGGACATAAACATTCATTCGATGTTCCCAAGGACGGACAAATGCTAAACGTGTGCCGTCAGGAGAAATTGAATATGCTGCTGATTCGGCGTTGCGGAAAAAATCCTCCATAGGTAACAACGGAGGCATTGCTGCGATTGCTGAATGAGCGGGACAAAAAATCAATAATGCCAAAATTATAAACAAAATTTTCATCTGAGAAAACTCCCTTCCTAAAAATTTATAAAATTTGTATGATTGATTTTATCACGAAAAAATTTTTGAGCGAAATATTGTTTGTAGTAAAATATTTTTATTGTGAATGAATGTACGAAAAAAAGCATAGAATTTGCACAACAAAGAAATTATTTAGACGAGCTTTTCAAAGTTTATCCTCTTAATGTAAATTTGCGAAGAGAACTTTCAAAGGCACAATCTAACAAAATCTGTCAGGCTTTTAATGCGCGTGATAATGTTTGTCTACTCTTGTGCTTCGTGAATTTTTGTATTCTTTATGAAAATGCTTCGTCTTAATTTTGAGAATAAATTACTGCCTTATGACGTACTGCAAAAAGCATTAAATATTGCAAAAAAATTAAATGTCACATTGCCTGAGGCCAAAAATTATTTATTTAAGGCTGAAAATTTTACAGCACTATCAGTTTTATTGAAGTATTATAAAGAAAAAATAGATTTAGTGTATATAGACCCTCCGTTTAACACAATGCAGGATTTTTTCATTTCAGAAGGCAGGGCAAATTCCGTTAGCTCAGTGAAAAATAAAAAAGCTTATTCCGACAAAATGCCTTTGGAAAAATTTTTGCTTTTCATGTGGGAACGATTAATAATTATTCATGAGCTTCTTTCTAAACAGGGTTCTTTATATATTCACATTGACTGTAAGACAGGGCACTATATAAAAATAATTCTTGATGAAATTTTTGGTGCAGAGAATTTTAAGAATGATATTACGAGAATAAAATCAAATCCCAAAAATTTTTTCCGCAAAGCTTGGGGTAATGAAAAAGATATGATTTTATTTTACGTGAAAAATTCAGAACAAAATATTTGGAATGATGTAAAAATGCCTTTGAATGACAAAGAAATTGCAGAAAGATTTTCAAAGGTTGATGCATACGGCAGACGCTACACAACAATTCCACTTCATGCTCCTGGTGAAACTAAAAACGGAATAACAGGACTGGCTTGGCAAAATATTTCAGTACCTGAAGGACGGCATTGGAGAACAAATCCATCAGAATTTGATAAATTAGATGCTGAAGGGAAAATAGAATGTTCATCTAACGGCAATCCTCGAATAAAAAAGTATGCTGATGAACATGAAGGTAAAAAAATTCAAGATGTCTGGATCTTCAAAGACCCTCAAAACCCTGTTTACCCTACTGAAAAAAATCACGATATGCTGAAATTAATTATCTCTCAATCTTCTTTGAAAAACAGTATTGTGCTTGATTGTTTTGCAGGAAGCGGTGCAAGTCTCTTAGCTGCAAATGAGCTTGAACGTTATTGGATTGGTATTGACCGATCAGACGAGGCGATTAATATAATTCGTCAACGAATGATCGGTCAATACACGCTCATTAATTTTTAATGCCTTAGAACTTTCGATAAAAATTCTTTTGTTCGAGGCTGTTTAGGGTGGTTAAAAACTTCATCGGGCTGTCCTTCTTCGCTGATAACTCCACCATCAATAAATAAAATCCTATTAGCGATTTTGTGAGCAAAGCCCATTTCATGAGTAACTAAATACATCGTCATTCCTGAGTCTGCTAATTCCTGCATAACGTCAAGAACTTCGCCGATCATTTCAGGGTCTAATGCACTCGTAGGTTCATCGAACAACAAAACATCAGGATTCATTGCCAAAGCTCTTGCGATTGCAACTCTCTGTTTTTGACCTCCCGATAATCTGTCGGGCCATTCGTCAATTTTATCTGCAAGTCCGACACGGGCTAATAATTCCTGAGCCTTTACATTTGCTTCTTCCTGCGTCATTAATTTTAATTCAACTGGCGAAAGAGTTAAATTTTTTCTTACCGTTAAATGAGGGAACAAATTAAAATGTTGAAAAACCATTCCGACCTTTTGACGAACTTTGTTAATGTCGCATTTAGGATCAACAATATTTTCGCCTTTGAAATTAATTGTTCCTGAAGTAGGTTCTTCCATTCTGTTGAGACATCTCAAAAATGTGCTTTTTCCTGAACCTGACGAGCCTATCACAGCAATTTTTTCGCCCTTCTCAATTTGCGTTGTTATTCCCTTCAAAACTTCAATCTTAGTTCCGTCTTGTCTCTTAAAAGTTTTATGAAGGTCTTTAACTTCTATAACAGGCATATTCTATTACCTCCTTTTGCTTCTGCTTAAATATTGTTCAAGCTTTCTGACGAGGTAGCTCAATAACATAACTATTACAAGATATATAATCGCTACCATTACAAGAGGCTGTGAATGTTCAAGTGTTAGAGCCTGAATATTTTGGCCTGCTCTCGTTAAGTCATCTATTCCGATATAACCCGCAATAGAAGTTTCCTTTAACAACGCTATGAACTCGTTAAACAACATCGGAATAACGTTCCGCAATGCTTGAGGAAGCACAACTAATTTCATTGAAGTGCTGTATGATAACCCTAAAGAGCGTGCAGCTTCCATTTGTCCCGGATCTATTGCCTCAATTCCTCCTCTGAAAATTTCAGCAACATAAGCTCCCGAATTTAATCCGAACGCAAGTATCGCTATATATTGAGTGTTAAGATCTCTTGCAGAGGCAAAAATCGTGAAGTTCCATATTAATAACTGAACCATTGCCGGAGTGCCTCGCAAAACAGTTATATAAGCATCAGCAAATTTATTCAGTACGGGAATTTTAGCTCCGCCGTTATAAGCAACTCTGATAACGCTCAAAATCAATCCTACGATAACGCCGATTAAAGTTGCTCCAGATGTCATAAAGATTGTAGCTTTAAGACCGTCAACGAGCATCATATAACGATTATCTTTGATGAAATTCTGATAGAAGCGTCGATTAAAATCGCTCCACGCAGCAGCCGTGAAAAATCCTGAACTCCACAACAAATATAAAAGGAACAGGGCGAAAATTCCTAAAACAGTATCGCCCCGTCCAAGTCCTTTTTTGCTTTTCATGAAATTATTTCTCATAATCTTCAGCGTTAATTAAAATAACCTGTTTTGCTCCGACAACATAGTCTTCAGAGAAGTCCATATTTTCTTTGCGCTCTTCAGTTACTGTTATTCCAGCGCAAATCATGTCGACTTTATTCGTTGAAACAGCCATAGGTAAAGCGTCAAAATTCATGTTCTCGATTACAAGTTCACGGTCAAGTTTTTTCGCAATCGCAGCGCACATTTCGACATCAATTCCAATGAACCCCGAACCTACTTTTAACTCGTAAGGAGCAAAGCCTGCTTCAGTACCTACAACTAATTTTCCGCCTTTAGCACCTTTGTTGAAGTCAATAGTTTTAGGATCAACTCCGGTATAATCACCCGTTAAATATTTCTCGAAAATTTTTGCGAGTGTTCCGTCGGCTTTAATTTCAGCGAGGGCTTTATTAACCTGTTCAACAAGTTCAGTGTTTCCCTTTCTGAAACCGATAGCGTAATTTTCAACCGATAAAGGCTCGTCCATAATTGCAAGTCCTTCAACCTGATTGAGAAATCTTTTCGCGGGCATTTCGTCCATTACGATAGCCTTAATTTTTTTCTGACGGAGTGCCATAACAGCATCAACATATTTTTCGTATGTCGTTAATAATTCGCCCTTCTTATCTCCAAGCAAATCTTCCGCCAAAAATTGACCGATTGTTCCGCGCTGTGCTGCAAGTTTTTCGGTTTTGAGCTGATCTATTGATTTAATTTTTGTCTCCTCAGCTCCGAATGCTGCCGTACACAACACAACTAAAATTGTAAAAACCGCTAAAAATTTTTTCATGATAAAAAGTTTAACCTCCTGAAAAAAATTTAATTAAATCCAAAAATTTTGAACGACTAATTATATAACACTTGATGTTTTTCGATGCAATACAGCTTTTCGATTATGTTCAAGTACTTTTTCAACATAAGGCTTCAAAGGTTTGAAACGAGAAAAATCTGTTGTCGGTGGAATATCCGAATAATCAATGTCTTCGTCTTTCATTTCTCCTAATCTTAAAAAAGTTTCACGAATTTGCTCTCTCTCCTCATTTGTACGAGCCAGAGCAAGAACATCACTTAATCCCATAAGCATAACGTTTTTCCTCCCTTTTGTTAGCTTTTCTGGCAGATATTATTCTGAATATAACATCTTCGCTGTCTTCGTTTATATGTTGACGTTCTACGTATACCACAAACATTAAGTGTCCTGCTGCTAAGCCTATAACATCGAAACGTTCTTCACCTGTATAATCATCAACATAATTTGTCTCTACTATAGCATCGTCATCAAAAAACACAGCAGCAGCTGATGAAAAATTAATACCGTGTTTTTTTATGTTAATTTTTTCTTTTTCATCGTCCCATGTAAAAAGCATATTGTCGATTTTTAATTTTATATCGCTGTAATCAATTATTTTTATCACTCCTTATTAAACATAACATAGAATAATTAATCATATGGCATCTACCAAAAACATTTTTGCATGATATTATATCAACTTAAAAATTTTTAACGGAGGGTTTATTTTAATGAAAAGCGACATCGAAATAGCTCAGGCAGTAACGCCTAAACCAATAACGGAAATTGCGGCAAAGTTAGGAATTTCGGAGGACGATTTAGAATGCTACGGAAAATATAAGGCTAAAATTGCTCCGAAAGTTTTGAAAAGTCTACAGGATAAACCTGACGGGAAATTAATTCTTGTTACAGCTATCACTCCTACACCTGCAGGTGAGGGAAAAACTACAACGAGTGTCGGACTTGTTGACGGCTTAAACAAAATCGGCAAGAATGCTGCGGCTGCTTTACGTGAACCTTCATTAGGCCCTAGCTTTGGATTAAAGGGCGGTGCTGCGGGCGGCGGTTATGCTCAGGTTATACCTATGGAGGACATTAATTTACATTTTACTGGAGACCTTCACGCAATAACTACGGCTCATAATCTTTGTGCAGCAATGCTTGATAATCATATTCAACAGGGCAACGAATTAAACATTGATCCTCGTCGTGTTGTCTTTAAGCGAGTAATGGATCTCAACGAAAGAGCTTTGAGGAATATTGTTATAGGTCTCGGAGGAAAAGCTAACGGTGTTCCGCGTGAATCAGGTTTTGACATCACGGTTGCTTCTGAAGTAATGGCGATTTTGTGTCTCTCAATGGATTTAATGGACTTGAAAGAACGTTTAGGCAAAATGATTTTGGCTTATACTTACGATGGAAAACCTGTAACGGCTGCTGACATTAAAGCATCGGGAGCAATGGCGGCGTTGTTGAAGGACGCTATCAAACCTAACCTCGCTCAAACCTTAGAAGGCAATCCGGCTTTTATTCACGGAGGGCCTTTTGCAAATATTGCTCACGGTTGTAACAGCATTCAAGCAACGAGACTCGGATTAAAGACCGCTGATTATCTTGTAACAGAGGCAGGCTTCGGAGCTGATTTAGGGGCTGAAAAGTTCCTCGATATTAAATGCAGGACAGCAGGATTAAAACCTGACGCAGTTGTTGTTGTAGCTACTGTGAGAGCTTTGAAAATGCACGGAGGCAAAAAGAAAACCGAACTCGGCACTGAAGATTTAGAGGCTCTTGAAAAAGGTATTCCGAATTTAATGAAACATATCGAGAACGTTCAAAAATACGGATTGCCCGTTGTAGTTGCGATTAACAGATTTCCTCTTGATACCGAAGCTGAATTAAAACTCGTTGAGAAAAAATGTGAGGAGCTTGGAGCTTCGTTTGCATTGTCTGAAGTGTGGGCTAAAGGCGGTGAAGGCGGAAAACTTTTAGCTGAAAAAGTAGTTGAAGCATGTGAGAAAAAATCCGATTTCAAATTCATTTACGACGAAGTATTAACTCCTCGTGAAAAAATGAACGCAATCGCAAAAGAGATTTACGGAGCTGATGGAGTTGATTTCACGCCTCAAGCTGAAAAAGATTTGCAATTAATTCACGAACTCGGAAAAGATAATTTGCTTGTGTGCATGGCAAAAACTCAATATTCACTCTCCGATGATCCTACTAAAATCGGAAGACCTGAAAATTTCAGAATTACGGTTCGAGAAGTAAGGGTTTCAGCAGGAGCAGGTTTTGCAGTAGCGATTACTGGCGAAATTATGACTATGCCGGGATTACCGAAGAAGCCTGCTGCATTAAATATTGATGTTGATGAAAACGGTAAAATTTCAGGCTTGTTCTAAATAATGAAATATGCCGCAAAAATTTCGTACTTGGGCAAAAATTATTCGGGTTGGCAAGTTCAGCCTGAGGCTTTAAGTATTCAGGAAATAATAGAGGGAGCATTGACGACAATATCGGGTGCTCCCGTTAAAATTACAGGTGCTGGACGTACTGACAAAGGCGTTAATTCGTGGGGACAAATTGCCTCGTTCAATCTTGATAAAATTTTTACTCCCGAAAAATTAAGGCTTGCCATAAATTTTTATCTTCCTGAAGATATTAGAGTGATGAAGATTTTTAATGTTCCTGATGATTTCGACGCTCGAAGAAGCGCATTAATGAGAGAATATAAATATTTTATATGGCACGGGTGGGTTTGTCCTCCTATGCTTAATAATTTCGTCTGGTGGAGAAAAGGTAAAGAATGGAACATGGATTTAGCTAAGGAAGCCTGTAAAATGATTGAAGGCAGACATAACTTCAAAGCCTTTTGTAAGACGGGCGAATGTCCTGACAATCCTTACAGAACTATTGACACGTTAAAAATCCGCAACAAAGGTAATCTGTCAATTATCACAATAAAAGCTCAATCGTTTTTAATGAACATGGTGAGAATTATTACGGGCAATATTAATTCAATAGCTATCGGGAAAAATAATTTGGAATGGCTCGAAGCTCTCTTAAACGGAAGCGAAAGAAATCAATCTGCAATGACTGCTCCAGCAAGCGGGTTATGGTTTTGGAAAGTTTATTATCCTAGGGAGTGTTCATATACACGAAAAAATTAAGGTAAAGGGAAAAATTAATTCCCTTTTTTCTCTTTAGCAAAATCAGGCTACCCATTTTTGCTCGGGCAACCTGATTAAAAAATTCAGTGAAATTATTTTCGTATTTTTATTTTTGCGTTTTGTTTACAGATATACGCCTCTTAAAGCAACAATATCAGAAACTCTCTTAATCGCCGCTATATAAGCTGAACGTCTCATCGTAACTTTCTTATCTTGGGCATAATTCCATACCTTGTTAAAGTTTTCGGTCATGAGTTTTGTTAGACGCTCGTTATATTCTTCTTCAGTCCATGACAAGCCCTGAAGGTTTTGTGCCCACTCAAAATATGATCCGACAACACCGCCTGCGTTAGCTAAGAAATCCGGAACAACAATAGCTCCTCTGTCATTCAAAATTACTTCGCCTTCTTGAGTTGTGGGGCTGTTAGCACCTTCAAGAATGTAATTTGCTTTGACTTTGTTCGCAGTTTCTTCATTAATCACACCCTGTAATGCACAAGGGAACAAGAAATCACAATCAACAAATAACGCATCGCTAATTCCGAGTTTTTCGCAGCCTTCCTTTTCAAAGCCTTCAAGCCTTTTGCCACGTACACCGGGTTCTCTGTTCATATATTCAAAGGCTTTTTCAACGTTAATGCCTTTAGGATTGTAATACGTTCCTGTTGTATCACTGATAGCAACTATCGTAGCTCCTGCCTGTTTGAGAAGTAACGCTGTGTAGCTTCCGACATTACCAAAACCCTGAACTGAAACTTTCATTTTTGAAGGGTCAAGACCTTTAATGCGCATTAATTCAAGTCCGCAAGTTGCCAAGCCTCGACCTGTAGCTTCTGTACGTCCTCTTGCTCCCCAATAATCAATGGGTTTACCTGTGAGCATTGCGGGTTCAAAGTGTCCGAGCATTTTGCAGATCGTGTCCATGATCCAGACCATTTCCTGACCGCCTGTATACATATCAGGTGCAGGAATATCGCTCCATCTTCCGATGATAGGGGCAATACGAGCTCCGTAAGTTCTGGACATTCTTTCTTTTTCACGAAGAGTTAAAGCCGTAGGATCACAAGCAATTCCGCCTTTACCGCCGCCGTAAGGTATGCCTGCCAATGAACATTTCCATGTCATTAACATCGCAAGTCCTTCACATTCCGCGCCTGTAACTTCTTTTCCGTAACGAATACCGCCTTTTGAGGGGCCTAACGCTGTGGAGTGCTGAACCCTGTAACCTTTGAAAACTTTAATTTTTCCGTCTTCAAGTTCGACAGGTACAGAAACATCGACTCTTCTTTCGGGATAACTCAGCATTGAGATTAAACCTTCGTTGAGATGCATTTCATCAGCAGCATCGTAAAAATCTCTCAACGCTGTGTCGAGAATTAAATCGTCCGATCTTCTTCTTCCGTTTACTATTCTATCAGCCATAAATTAACACCTTCAAAATATTTCATATATTAAAAATTTTCTAACTTCATTATTTTTTCCAACGGTCAGGAATTTTACACTTGTATTTTATTTTTGTCAAATCGTGTATAATTTTTTTGAGCTTATAAATTTAATTTTACGTTTTTGAAAAGGAGATTTTTATTTTTCATGGCCGAAAATTTTGAAGTAAAAGTTAATTATGAAGCACTCAAAAAATTAAGAGACGATATTGAGTGCAAAACAGGATTTAAGTTCGTCAAAATTGAAAACGGGATCGCAGTCAGTGAACTTGATTTAGAAGAGGAACATTTTAACCCTTACGGTATTCCTTACGGCGGAGTTTTGTTTACTATGGCTGATGACACGGCGGGCGTTGCATTTTTAAGCGCAGGTGGAAACGGTGTTACGGTGAACGGCCATGTTGATTATTTGAGAGGTGCAAGGAATGCTGAAAAATTAATTTGCACAGCGAAGGTCAGAAAAGCAGGACGAAGAATTTTTTACATCGATGCTGACATTGTGAATGAAAAAGATTTAGATCTTTGCAGATTCAAATTCGTGTTTATAAATTTAGATTCGTAAAGGCGTAAAGGGAAGTTATAAAACCTCCCTTTTATATTTATTCGTTAAAGAAATTTTTTGCGTGTTCAAGCATTTTTTGACGGTCAAGAATTTTCACGTTCTCAACAATCCATTCACGCATTAAAGAACCTTCGGTAGTATCTTGTGAAGCTGATAAAAACTCTAAATCAATTCCGAGATTTTCAGCAACTCCATTAGCAATTAACGGCCATACTTTACCAATATCTCCGACTATCGGAACGCTTCCTTCATGGCGAGCAAATGCTGACATTTCCATTCTAAACGGAATTTTCGCTGCTTTAGTTTTAGGTAAGCCTTTATCTATTGCTTCCTGAACAGTTTCATTTAACTCAACTGCTTTACGGAGATTTTCATCAAGGTCAATGCGGATTAAATTTTTATCTCGTAAATTATAAGTGGATTGACCTGACCACCACGCCCAAATTCCATGACCTGTATAACATTCAAAAGGCCCGTCGTGAATTTCCTGAGTTAAAGCTACTGCGCTTTCAATTATTACATCACACGAAGCTAACATTCTTGAAATTCTCATTGAACGTTCCGAAACAGGTATTGAATCGCCTATCGACATTCCGACAGCACCGCCCCCGACTAATTGAGGAATTGTTACAAGTACGGGAATATTTTTTCGTGCTGCTGCTCCTAACATCGTATGCTCATCACAGCCCCACCCCGCAATAGTTTCAAAAGGCAATCCGTAAATTCTTGCTAAACTTAAAACTTCATGAGCTAATTTTTCAGTTCTTAATCCCATCGGATAAGCCATATTTCCTGCCGCTTTAATAATTTCGTTCTGCTTAGGTAAAGTTTTTCCACGATTCAAGAGTTCTTCATCAAGAGGCATTTCAAGTTTTAATTTTTCGAGTTCCTCATCGTTCATACAGGTAAATTCAAAGACATCTCCGCGAGGCATTTTTGACATATCCATTCCGAGAGCTTGAGCGTCAACTCTAAAAACCCTGTCCAAACTTCCAGCCATTTCATGAGCTATTACGGCAGAACTTGTTGAAACGGCATCGACAATTCCGACACGAATTAATTCGGCTATTAAAGTTGTAACACCCTCATGAATATTAGGCCCTGAACCTGTTACAACCATAATTTTTCCGCCGCGTTTTTTCACTTCAGTGATTTTTTCAACAGCCCTTAAAACTCCCGCCTGAGACCTTTCATCTAAAGAATTTCGGAAATTATCGAGCTGCTTTAATCCAAATAAATTTGACATAAAAAATTCATTCCTCCTTATAAAAAAATATTAAAGCATTTTTTATAAATATAAGCAAGTAAGAATTAAAAAATTAAAATCCGATATAATTCCCAAAACCAAGCATATATAAAGCTAATACAAAAGAACCGTTTTTCTTTTGAGCAATATTTTGTAATTCTTCAATTACAGTATCATGCGGTATGATAATATTTTTTGTATCAGCTATAACATCTTGAATAACATAAGGCAAAACCATACACATTTTATAAAATGCTTTTTCTTGCCCTGTAACTATTTTATAAAATTCATCCATGCTAACACGCCGGATCCTATGATGACTTTGTCTCATTCCATCAACCGAAACTATCCATTCAATATTTTGTGATCTTTTTGCTATTGCTTCAACAAGAAAACAAACACAATCATTATCAGATAATAATTGCCCCTGCATTTTAATATACGTTTTTGCACTCGAAGATGAATTCATAGTGTTATGTTTATTTTTCATTTCGACATAGATTGTTTTTACTGAATCATTTTCAGAAATGTTAATTTTTTGTTTTTTTGAAACTATAACATCCCATCCTTCTTGTGGTACAACACAATCTTTCATATATTGGAAAATGCGTTGATGGAAATAGCCTATTTCATTATTATTAGATTTATCCCTCTGACGAAATATTTCATTTTTAATTATCTCTTCCCAACTGTAATTATATACCATTTTATCAAATATTAGTTTTATAGGATCAACAATATTGCTGTTAAATCTCCGCAAATCATAAGGAGCTAAATTTTCTCCGTAACTCTGTATTGTATTTTTAATATGCATTCTAAAATCTTTTTCAGATATAAAATCTAAATTCCACATTTTTCTAATCCTTTTCTTATTTCTACAGCTATATCAAAGGCTAAATTTACAGGAACGGCATTTCCGATCTGTTTATATTGACTAATTACATTACCGCAAAAATGCCAATCATCCGGAAATGATTGAATCCTTGCGTTTTCTCTGACTTTGAATGGGCGTGATTCTAACGGATGACAACGTTCAGTTTGTTTTTGTGTCGGATAGGTTAAAACAGCAAGAGACGGTTCTTCCATACTCATACGACGCAAAATACCAGTACGCCCGCCTTCCATATACCAACACTTTTTCATGTATTCTTTTGCAATATTTTCAGGAATATTACGCCAATATCCTCCCGGCGGAACGAGTTCAAAAATATTACGTTTATATTCAGAGTATTGGACTCCCTCACTTTCCGGAACATCATAAAGAACATCACGCAATACCGGTTTATATTTATGTGGTTTAGGAAATTCAATTAGTATTTTTTTTATTAAATCATTACGAATTCCTATTGTTATAAGCCTTTCACGTTTTTGAGCATTACCATAATCCCAAGCATTCAGTATTTTTTTCTGAATTGAATATCCGCATTCAGCAAAAACATTAGTTATTATCTTATATGTTCGTCCTTTATCATGTGTTAGTAAACCTCTAACATTTTCAAATAAAAATATCTTAGGTTGAAGTTTCTTTAAGAAAATTGCATAGTGATAAAAAAGGGTTCCTCGTGCATCTTCTAACCCTAAACGTTTTCCAGCATATGAAAATGCCTGACATGGTGCTCCACCTGACAGTAAGTCTAACTCTCCTACTTTTAAGTTAAAAACTTTTGTCAGATTTAAAGGAGACAGATTAGCAATATCATCACAAATAACATTCCAGTCAGGTCTGTTATGTCTGAGGGTATCAACTGCATCTTTGTCAATTTCAATTAAAGCAACCGTATTAAAACCTGCTCTTTCAACTCCTAGCGCAAGCCCTCCTGCTCCAGCAAACAACTCAATAGTAGTAGGTAAATATGTATTTCTTTCTAACGAATTGAAATTAATGTTTTGAATAAAATCCACATTTTCCAACCGCCTTTCTTAAATTAATAAACACAAATTTAATTATTTTTTATTATAAAAAAATAATTATTATTTGCAAGAGAATTTTTACCGAAAATTTTACACAAAAAGGTATATACAAACTATAATTATAAATTATGTTTTTTGTTTAGAATTTCAAGAGCTTTATTTAATTGTTCATCTTTTGATTTCCCTTCAAGCCGTCATGAGCAAATTTAAGAGCTTCACCGAATAATAATCCGGGCTTAAATCCTTTTGATATTAAATCTTTACCCGTTAAATACGGTTGAGCTATTCGTGATTTATAAATCTCAAGATTTTCACGCAGATTTTTATCTGTACCGTAAATTTTATTAAACAATAATATTAAATCATCAGGGCATATTGAAGCGTCAAAAATTTTCATTAAATTATTCATACTCCCTCGCCATGTTATGGCTCTCTTCCCCTTCTCAGGGGGCGAAAACTTTTGTTCGTTTTGTTCGCTCGTCTCCACTAAGTTAGGGGAGATGTCAACTTTTAGTAGACAGAGGGGTTTGATATTTTCTTTAATGTTTAATACATATTTAATTAAGTTTGTTTGCTTTGTAATTCGTGCGAGGAATTTTTCAGCGTCATTAATTTCAAGGCACAATGCAGACATCATAAAAAATAATGGCTCTGAAGATTGATTTTTTAATTTTGCTGTTTTGTCCAAAATTTCTCCGTTGAAATTCTCAAATTCTTCGAACCATGTAGAAATTTGATTCATGTTTTTTAATGCCGTGAAAAATTTTGAGGGCCTTTCTGACTTCAATAAAACTTTTTCAAGTTCACCGAAAATTCTTTCAGAAGCAATTAACGAAACATCAACATCTGATGCAAGCATGAAAGTTTGTTCGTCTATTTCAAAATCAAAACATGCTGAAAAACGGGCGGCTCTGAAAACTCTCAGAGGGTCTTGAATAAAAGTGTAATCACTGACATGTTTAATAATTTTATTTTTAATGTCGTCAATTCCTCCGAAATAATCAAGAATTTCGCCCGTTATAACATTTTTCATCAAGGCATTCATCGTGAAATCTCTTCGTAAAGCAGCGTTTTTAGTGCCGATAAAAGGATCAACTTCACCTGATTTTGAACGCGGCATTGAAATATCGAGGTCATATCTTCGCAATTTCGTTATTCCGAAACTCACGCCCATTTCCAAACGTTCGCCCAATTTATCAAGAATTTCATTGAGAGCTTTTAACGTTATTCCGTGAATTTCGATGTCAAAATCCTTGCAATCATGGCCGAGAATTTCATCTCTGACACAGCCTCCTACGAAAAACGTTTTTCCGCCTGCCTCACTCACAGCCTCTGCTATTCTGTGAGCCATTAAAATATTTTTATTCTGCAAATTTTGCCCTCATCATCGGTTTAATTCCGCCTGCTTCAAGAATTTTCATGGCCTGTTCACCGAGTTTTTCGCACTCGAAAATTTCGCCTGTCTCTTCAACTTTGACAATGCCTTTGTTAATATCAAGCGTTAAAGTCTGTCCTGATTTCACTTTTTGATTAATTCCTTTGCAGATCACAGGAAGCAAACCTAAATTTATTGAGTTCCTGAAGAATATTCTCGCAAATGAATCCGCCAAAATTGCCACAGCTCCCATATTTAATAATGCTATAGGAGCGTGTTCACGAGATGAACCGCAACCGAAATTTCGACCTGCTACAACAAAACCGCCTTTAGGAAATGTTGAGGCTATATTTTCATCAATGCCGCTCAAACAATGCGAGCCAATCTCTTTAGGATCAGTGAGAGCTAAAAATCTTCCGGGATAAATTTGATCCGTATCAATATTATCTCCGACAATAATACATTTTCCTGTTAATTCTTTTAACATTTTATTATTTCCTTTCAATGATTATAAAAATTCTCTCGGGTCTGTAATTTTTCCGTTTATCATGCTTGCAGCTACTGTTGCAGGGCTTGCGAGATACATTAAGGCTTTATTTGAACCCATACGTCCGGGAAAATTTCTGTTTGTGCTTGTTATGCAGACTTCACCGGGAGCAAGTATTCCGTCATGAACTCCGAGACATGCTCCACAGCCCGGTGTTCCGATTGTTGCTCCTGCGTTAATTAAATCCGAAATATATCCTCTTGTTATGCACTCCAACATTACTTCTTTTGATGCAGGTATTACGATTAAACGTGTATATTCTTTGATGTGTTTACCCTTCAAAATTTTCACGGCTTCAGCAATATCTTCAACTCTTCCGCCTGTACATGAACCTATATAACCCTGATTTAATTTCACTTCTCCTTCAGCAATAACGCTCGAAAGTGTGTGAACATTTTCAACGCTGCTCGGACAAGCTAATTCGGGTTCAAGTTTTGAAACATCAAAAACATAACTCTCTGAATATTTATAACCTTCGTCGGTAAATTGAACTTCAAAAGGACGCACGGCACGTTTTGTTACATAATCAATAACTTCTTTGTTAGGCTGCATATAGGCTGTCTTAGCTCCCATTTCAACGGCCATGTTGCAAATTACCATTCGTCCGGCAACTCCGAGATTGTCAACATAGCTTCCTGTAAAATCCATTCCCTTATACACAGCACCGTCAGCTCGAATTTTTCCTAGTACTGCAAGAATTACATCTTTCGGATAAACTCCTTTAGGTGTTTCGCCTTCTAATCTTACCTCGATAATTTCAGGCACTCTTAGCCATAATTCGCCCGTCATTAAAATTGTTGCCATGTCAGTAGCTCCGCAGCCTGTTCCCATTGCTCCGAAAGCTCCGTGAGTTGTTGTGTGGCTGTCAGTTGCTACAACAATCATTCCGGGATAAATAACTCCTGCTTCAGGCATAACCTGATGACAAACCCCGCAATTAGTATCGAAGTGATATTTCAAATTATTTTTCTGAGCAAATTCCCTCATTGCTTTATGATTTTCAGCACTCTTAATATCAGGAGTAGGGGCGTAATGGTCAAAAACAAATGCACAGCGTGTATTGTCCCAAACTTTTTTGCCGCCCATTTCATAAAATGATAAGACCGTTTGTAAATATAAATCATTAATTTCGGCGAAATCAATTTTAGCGTTGACAATTTCACCCGTATGAATTTCTTTTACGCCGCTGTTTTTCATTAAAATTTTTTCGATTGCGTGCATATTTATTCCTCCATAAAAAATGAGCACATTTCATTTTGAAATATGCCCATGATTTTAACAAAATTTAATTTTTATTTCCAAAGTTCCCACTTTGATTGGTCTGTATGAAGCAGATGATGTGATTTTTCACCGAGAGGCTCTCCTAAATATTCCTTGTAGCACTGAATGATTGAAGGGTTCTCATGTGAAAATCTTAACTTCATGTTCTTGTCGAGATTAAGCAAAATTTTTCCTCTGCCTTCTCCAAGTTCTTCACCTTCCGAAATCGGTTGACCGCCACCGCCTGCACAACCTGTAGGACATGCCATGCACTCAATGAAATCATATTGAGCTTTTCCGCTTCTGACATCTTCACAAAGTTTGCGAATGTTTCCTAAGCCGTGTGCAACTGCAATTCTTAATTTCGTTCCTGCAATTTCAAACGTAGCTTCTTTGAAACCGTCATAATCTCTGACATATTTGAAAGCGTTAGGATCAGGATTTTCACCCGTAACAAGTTTATAGGCTGTACGTAATGCAGCTTCCATAACTCCGCCTGTTGTTCCGAAGATGTGGCCTGCTCCTGAAGCTGTTCCTAACGGTGCGTCAAATTCTCCTGCCTCAACCGTCTTAACGTCAATTCCTTCAGATTTAATTAATCTGTCGAGTTCTCTTACCGTCAAAACGACATCAACATCTCTAGCTCCAGAACTGTTCATGCACTCAACATCGCATTCGTATTTCTTAGCTGTGCAGGGCATGAATGAAACGTGATAAATTTTATCTGGTTCAACGCCTAAAATTTGAGCGTACCACGATTTAATAATTGCTCCGAACATTTGCTGAGGAGATTTTGCGCTTGATAACTGCGGAACTAAATCAGGAAATTCCATCTTTATAAATCTTACCCAGCCGGGACAGCATGATGTGAACATCGGGAATTTTTCATTTTTAGCGTTCTTGAGTTTCTCAACAAATTCGCTTGCTTCTTCCATGATTGTTAAATCTGCTGAAAAGTCCGTGTCAAATACATAATCAAATCCGATTTCACGCAAAACACTTGCTAATTTTTCTGCGCTTGCTTCCTCATGAGTAAGTCCGAGTTTTTCTCCCCATGATGTACGAACGGCAGGTGCTACTGAAGCGATTGTTATTTTGTCTTTATCCGCAAGAGCGTTAAGAACCTTCTGAGTGTCATCACGTACTGTTAATGCTCCGACGGGACAATGTGTAATGCACTGACCGCAGACCGTACAATTAACTTCCGTAATATCTTTTCCGCCTTTAACATCAACTGTTGTTCTTGAACCCGATTTAGCAATATCCCAAACGTTCATGCACTGAATGTTATCGCAAACCTGAACGCAGCGCATACATTTTATACATTTTGAAGCGTTTCGGATTAACGGGAAATCTTTGTTCCACTTAAATTCGGGTATGTCTTCATGATACGGAAATTCTGAAACGTTTAAGTCATTTGCTACAGTTTGAAGTTCACAGTTTCCTGACCTTACACACTCTGCACATCTTGCGTTATGCTGTGAGAGCAAAAGTTCAACGTTGATTTTTCTTGCTTGTCTTGCTTTAGGACTGTTCGTTAAAATTTCCATGCCCTCTTGAACAAATGTATTACAAGATGAAACAAGCCTGTCTTGTCCTACTATCTCAACAACACATACACGACATGCGCCGATTTCGTTTACTTTTTTGAGGTAGCAGAGATGCGGAATAGTTATATTGTTTAATTTTGCGGCTTCAAGAATTGTTGTGTTTTCAGGAACTCGAATCGCTTTGCCGTTAATTTTTGCGTTTACCATTTCACTTCACGCCCCCCTCTGAATTTTCCGTAGCCGTAATAATCACAACGTAAACATCTGTTGGACTCCTGTTCCATTTCCTCTTGGGTCATTCCCTTTTCAACTAATTTGAAATCATGAATGCGTTGATCAATAGGACGTTCACGCATTTTCACGCGGCCGCAAGCAGGTCTGTTATGTGGAATTGGTTCGGGAATTTCGACAGGAAGTTCGATTGGGTGATGGAAGCCAAGATATTCATCAATATTCGCTGCTGCAACTTTTCCTGCTGCAATGGCTCTAATGACTGTTGCAGGGCCTGAAACACAGTCTCCGCCCGAAAATACTCCTTCCATTTTATCGGCAGGCAAAACTTCTTCGCTCTCAAGTGCCTGAATGCAGCCCCATTTAACGGCGATTCCGCTCTGTTCAAAATTGTAGCTGTCAATTCCCTGACCTATTGCGACAACAATAACATCTGCTTCAAGTCTTATAGGTTCTGCTGAAGCGTCTTTCGGTGCAGGACGGCCGCCTTTAATGTTGCTGATCATTTGCTGTTTTACCCAAAGGGCTTTTGCTTTTCCGTCTTCTCCGACTTCAACTTTTAACGGTGCTGCAAGTTCGAGAATCTCACAACCTTCAACTTCTGTTGCTTCAACTTCTTCAGCAAGTGCCGTCATGTCATCTTTACGTCTGCGATATGCCAACGTAACTTTGTCTGCGTTAAGTCTCAATGATGATCTTGCACAGTCCATAGCAACGTTACCGCCTCCGACAACTACAACTTTTTTGCCTGTGAAATCAGGGAAATCTTCATCGCCGATTCTTCGTAAAAGAGTTACTGCCGACATAACGCCCTCAGCTTTTTCGCCTTCAATTTTCAGTGATTTATCAGTGTGAGCACCGATTGCGATATATACAGCGTCAAATTCTTCACGAAGTTTTGATAACGGATAATCAGAACCACCGATTGAAATTTCTTTGTGAACTTTAATATCTCCTGCGGTTAATAACGTCTCGATTTCCTCATGTAAAACTTCTCTCGGAAGTCTGTATGAAGGTATACCGTAACGAAGCATTCCGCCAAGATGTTTTCTTTGCTCAAAAATTTCAACGCTGTGTCCCATCATTCCAAGATAATAAGCTGCTGAAATTCCGCTTGGTCCTCCTCCGATTATTGCGACCTTTTTGCCTGTTGCAGGAGCTGCTTTTTCACCTTCACGATAAACTGGAACATGGCCGGAATGATCTATTGCATAAAGTTTTAAGCCTCTGATGTTGATTGCGTCATCAACCATTCTGCGGCGGCATTTATTTTCGCAAGGATGTTCACAGACCATAGCACATACTGAAGGGAACGGATTATCTTTTCGTATTAATCTCACTGCATCGGCATAACGTCCCGCATTAACAAGAGCAATATATCCGGGAATATCAACGTGAGCAGGACATAATGAAACACAAGGCACTGCGTTAAAACCTTCAGCGGTGCATTGATGTCCTTTAGCGTGAGCAACATAATCATCATGAAAACCTTTTACGCCCTTCAAAACCATATTGGCCGCTTCATATCCGATAGCGCAGTCGGCTGAAAGTGAAATTGATTCGGCTGTTTTTTCGATTTTATCTACGGTCTTCATATCACCTTTACCGTCGATTAAATCGTCAATAAGTCTCTCAAGCTGAGGCAATCCTACACGACACGGAACACATTTTCCGCATGTTTGAGCCGAACAGACTTTCAAATAGCTGCTCGCTAAATCCAACGGACAAAGATCAGGCGGAGCACCTACTACACGACGTTCGAGGTCCTTATGGAGAGACTCGGCAGTCGATTGAGCTTTTGTTTCTGTCATAATGCTAAGGCGACTCAAAAAAATCACTCCTCGTTTTGTTAAATTTTTTACCCCTTAAAATTTGCAAAAATATTATACCTGTTTAATTGATGTATTTGCAAGGAAAAAAGTAATATAATTAATTAAAATATTATAAGGAGTTCTAAAATTTTTATGTGCCATTCTCAGCTCGAAGAACGACGGAAGTTTATTGATACTATAAAGCAATTAGAAAACACGGCAATTCTTTTATGGATTCATGATGACGGAAAACCGGAAGCAGTTTTTATATCGCCGGATTATATTAAAATGCTGGAAGAAGATTCCTTTGAAGATGCAGCCCGTTATAATGCGACAGGAGATTTCAGCGAAATAATTTATCCGGAAGACAGACCGCTCGTTGAATACATGTTGAAAAATCACGAAGCCCCTGATAAATCTAAAACTATACAGATCAGAAAAATTACAGCGAAGAAAAAAATCATATGGTGCGAAGCTCATTATGCTTTTATAAATTTGACGGACGAAAATTATGTTTACATAACTTTTTCAAACATTACTCTATTCAAAAATTACGAAGAGAAAATGAGAGCAAGTTATGATTCAATGGGACAAAATTTTTATCATCAGGATAAATTTACTTTGGGAATGTTCAGAGCCGATTTAACGCTTGACGTACTCGAAGAAATCAGAGGCAAAGATCTTTTTCAGACCGATCAAAATCAAACGATTTATTCTGAAATGTTAAAGCAAAGAGCAAGGAATTATATAAATTTTATTGAACGCAGAAAATTTTTAGAGACATTCAGCGTCGATGCTCTGCTCGATGCTTATATCAAGGGCAAAATAGGTACGAAAAATATATTATTATCAAAACGTCAGAACGGTAATATATGTTACGTTGAATTTTCAGCAATGATGACACGAAATCCTATAAACGGCCATGTCATAGCTTTCATTACTGAAAGGGAATGCAACAATTCAAAGGTCTATCAAACTATTGTCGATAAAATTTTGGTTCGTCAATTTGAAATGATAGCTTATATGGCTATAGGTCGTTATCATGTTACAGTCAGTGATGACTTGGACGAAGGAAGCATTTTGCCAAAAAATCTGCACGACACTTTCAACTCCTATATTCATGAAGAAATCGTGCCAATACTTCATGGGACTGATGAACAAATAAATTCGATGGCACATGCTTTAGCCCCTGATGCGATTGCATTCGGAACACAAAAAAATTCTCTGTATGAGGTAAATATAGCCTGTGAAATTGACGGTAAAATTTTTTACAAGCAATTCAACTTTTACGCCGTCAATCCGGGATTTTATATTATTCTCGTAGCCGATACAACACGCCTTCACAAAGAACAGCAGGAACGCAGCGAACAGCTTGAGGAGGCTCTCGAACTTGCTAAGGCGGCAATGCAACAGGCACGTCGGGCAAATTCGGCTAAGAGTGAATTTTTGGCTAACATGTCTCACGAAATCAGAACTCCTATTAACGCAGTCTTGGGAATGAATGAAATGATAATCCGTGAAAGCACCAGCGACAGAATTACGACTTATGCACGTAACGTTGAAAGCGCAGGGAAAAATTTGCTCTCAATTATCAATGACATTCTCGATTTCTCAAAGATTGAAGCAGGTAAAATGGAAATTGCCGAGAGCGATTATAAATTGAGTTCGGTTTTGAATGACGTTACTAATATGATCGTGTTCAAAGCGAGACAAAAGGACTTGAAATTTGATGTTAAAGTCAACGAGGTTTTGCCTGACGGTTTATACGGCGATGAAGTCAGGGTGCGTCAAGTTATAACTAACGTACTAAACAACGCTGTAAAATATACTCACGAAGGTGAAGTATCTTTGACAGTTTCAGGGGAAAAATTTTCCGATTTTGACGGCAGGGAAAAAATTAATCTCGTTTTCAAAATTAAAGATACGGGAATTGGAATTAAAGCGGAAGATTTGCCCAAACTTTTTAAGCAATTTGAACGTATTGATTTAGTTCAGAATAATACGGTTGAAGGAACAGGATTGGGGCTTTCAATCACTCGAAATCTTCTTAGCTTAATGAACGGCACTATAGATGTGGAGAGCGAATACGGAAAAGGTTCGACATTTACGATTTATCTTCCTCAAAGAATTATATCGAATGAACCTATCGGGAATTTCCACGAAAAATTTGACCGTTATGTTCATACTATGAGAGCTTATAAAGAAGCCTTCACTGCTCCTGAAGCTAACGTCCTTGTTGTTGATGATACTGACATGAATTTAACGGTTATTGAGGGATTGTTGAGCAAGACAAAAATAAATTTACAGACTGCCTCAAGCGGTGCTGAAGCTTTAAGACATACTCAAGCGATAAAATTCGATTTGATTTTGATGGATCAGAGAATGCCTATTATGGACGGTACACAGACATTAAATGCTATTCGTGCTCAGGAAGACGGATTGAACATTGAAACGCCGATTATATGTTTAACTGCCGATGCAGTGAGTGGAGCAAGGAATAAATATATTGAAGAAGGGTTCACTGATTATCTTTCAAAACCTGTAGACGGTTCAACACTTGAGACGGCATTGATAAAATATCTTCCGCCTGAAAAAGTTGTTTTGCAGAGTGCTGATGATGTTTCAGACGAAGAAATTGAAGAGGCTAAAGAAATTTCGGAGCTTGAGAAATTTTATATGGAAACCAGCGGCCTCAGTTATTCTGAAGCAATTAAGAACTGCGCAACCGAAGAAATATTGTCGAAAACTTTGCAGCAATTTTGGAACTCGATTCAAAATAATTTAAGAGACATTGAAAAATTTGAAGCTGAAGGAGACATCAAAAATTACACGATAAAAGTTCATGCTTTGAAAAGTTCGGCGAGGTTAATAGGAGCGTCGGAATTGTCGGCACAGGCAATGTATCTTGAGGATTGCGGAAATAATAACGACGTTGACAGCATTAAAGATTTAACGCCTGAACTGTTGAGAAATTACGGGGAATATCTCGAAAAACTTTCGCCGCTTTACAAACAGGACGATAACGCCGAATTAATTGACAGGGAAAAACTTCATGAGGCTTATGAAGCGATAAAAGAATTTACGGCCATGTTCGACAGCGATTCTATCGACGGAATAATAGAGATGTTAAGAGGATATAAAATTCCTGATGATGAAAAAGAACGGTTTAATGTTATTGCGTCATGTGCTGATAGTGCGGATTGGAACGGATTGGAAGAAGCATTAAAAAATTTATAAGGAGAAAAATTTAACATGAAAGATAAAGTTTTATTTATAAGCGACAGACCTTCAATGGGTGCGGATATGCTGATAAAAAATTTGGGCGATACTTTTGAGATTTTGAGAATAAGATCGGGTGATGAAATTAATTACAATCCAAAAATAATTTTGGTAAATCTTGCAGGACTTGAAAGTTACGACAGGGTTAAAACTTTTAAGGACACAAAAATATTTTTGCTTGGAACTCAAGTTGAAATTGACGCAGCAAAAGAGCATGTTCAAGACGCAGAATTTTTTGTGAGACCTTTTAACGCTAAAGAAGTTCGGGAAAAACTGTTAAGCCTTTCGCAATCTTCTCAGAATGAAATACAGAAAACGTTATTATTAGTTGATGATGACGCAGTAATGATAAGGACATTAAGAGAGGGTTTAAGCACGAATTACAAAGTTCTTCCTGCTAATTCGGGGGCAAATGCTCTGAAAATTTTGGAGCGTGTGAAACCTGATTTAATTCTGCTTGATTATGAAATGCCCGAAATGAATGGAACACAGGTTTTCGAGGCTTTGAAAAATAATCCTGACACAGCAAAAATTCCTGTGATGTTTTTGACAGCTAAGACTGGTTCAGGGAGCATTGAGAAGATTGAGGCTCTTAATCCCGAAGGACACATGTTAAAGACTTTACCGTTAAAGGAAATAAAAGCAAGACTGAAAGAATTTTTTGAGGGACAAGAGAGTTAGTTCCCTTGCCCCATAATTATTTTGTTATTTTACAGCTATATGAAGAAATTCACTGAAAGTGTAATAAGGCTCTGACAAAACTATTGCTTCCGGAATATCGGGCTGGCTGGTTGCTGCGTTGTAACATTGGAACCAAAATACTATGTCCGAACGTCCTGAAGCTAATGATGCTGAACGTGCTCCTGCTTCAATGCTTACGAGTTCGACATTGATTTTCAAGCGTCTCGCAATTTCAGCAAGAACTGCAGTGTTAAATCCTGCGGGTGTTCCGTCAGCTTTGATTAAATCTACGGGCGGAAGGTCTCCTGTAACTGCAACTCTGACAACTTTATCAACATTTTCAAATTTTTCAAATTTAACAGGTTCAGGTTCATCAACTCCGGGTTCATAAATATATTTTGCTACCAGTGTTTGAAGTGAACCGTCAGCTTTCATTGACATTAATGTCTCGTTGAATTTGTTTCTCAAGTCCGGATCATCGCTTTTTCTGAAGCCGAAAGCAAACGAAACAGGAAGTGCCCTTATAACACATGTTTCAACGTATCTATCGATAGTGTTCATCATGTATTCACCAACAGCTTCGGGCAAAAACATTTCGTCAATTTCTTTAGCGTTAAGCCCCATTATCATGGCAATTAACGAATCGTAAAAAACAAAAGTCGGAGCTTCTTTTTGTTCCGTTGAAAAAGCACGAACAAAACCATGCGCATGAAGATCATCAACAAAAGTCTTAAATTCTTCTTCGGTTGAGTTGATGTGAGACAATATACCTACCCTATGACCGTCAGCAAATGCTGATCCTGCAAAAATCATAACTAAAATTAAAACGCTTAATAATTTTTTCATAAAAAATAATTTAGATGTAAATCCTTTAGTATTTTCCTATCTGGTTAAGTTATGCAAAACAAAGATGATTAAATTAGAAAAATTATCTATTATAGAAAATGCTCCAATGGAAAATTTAATAAGGTTATATTTTGATTTATGCAAAAAAGAAATAAATCCAAATTTAGAAAATCAAAATGATGATCAAAAATCTAACCATGATTATGCCGATAATAACAATTATAAATCTTCACCAAAGAAAGAAAATAAATCATCTACAAAAGATATTAATAATTTAAAAGAAGAAGATACTAATGAAAGTGATGTCAAAGTAAAATATGGTATAGGTAAACTAAGATTGACATATAATAAAAGTTTAAGCAGATTATTTATTGGAGAAACAGATGAAAAATCTATTCAAAAAAAGCATTTAATGAGTATTACGGTAAAAAAAGATAGAACATTAAAGATTAATGGAGTTCAAATGGGGAAATCTGAGAGTTATGCAAAAAGAATAATTAATGCATTAGGTGAAGAAAAAGGATATTATATTGATGATGACTTAAATAAAATCATAAACAAATTTAAGCGAGAACAAAAATTTTTGGATGAATATAGAAAAAATCTAAAATTAGAACAAAATGAAAATATTAAAAGGATGAAATCAAATAAATTTAAGAATAAAAACATAAAAATTCTTAACATTAATTCTCCAAAAATGATATATAAATCCCGTAGTAATCTTAGTTTTAAAAGTTTTCGCACATTAAAAAATAAATCAACAAAATATCATTTAACTAATTTGTATTCTAATATTAACAATAAAAATAAAAATTCAAAAATTGATATTAAACTTATTCCTAAAAGTCCTTCAGGAAAAGAAAAATCAATATTTAGTACTCTTCAAAGTAAAAGAAAAATTTCAAAAATTAGATTAGATAAATTTAAAAGATATAAAGATAAT
>CALBPU010000020.1 GCA_937899395.1 uncultured Fretibacterium sp. | reverse complement strand
TTGGGGGGGGGGGGGTAAAGACAGCAGCTGACTCTCCTCAACGCAGTACTATTGATGCTGACATATCAGGTATACCTTATGAGCCGACTTATCGTTTGGGCACAGCTTTTTCAGCCGTTACTTATGCAAGTCCCAAAGGCGCTGTTCGTGTTTCAGGCCTTGAGGAAATGTTAGAAGAGGCTAATAAAGTAAGAACACCGATTCCAATCACAACAAAATTCTGGACAGAGCTGGTAACGACACGTGAAGAAGCAGAAAAACATTCCGAAGTCAGCGGCGGAGGCGGTATAGGACTTGCTAAAAAGGCGGCAGGCACAGCAACTTTCAGCGTAGGGACATCAAGCAACTACAAATACGGCCTTACTTCAATGACCCTCGTTATTCATTTCGAGGTAATTGAGTCGGATTACCGTCTTTTATCAGCAGGAGCCTACAATGATTTAGCATTCGAGAATAAACTTCATAAAAAAGCTAAAAAATTGAGACCTGATAAATTCAGAGATGAATACGGCGATTATTTCGTTGCAGGTTATCAGTACGGCGCATGTTATGAAGCGAGTATCTCTATTACTACGGATACTATCGAACAACTCGATGAAGTTAAATCAAGCTTTAATCTCAACGGATCATACAATGATGTAACAGTCAGTGCTGATATGAAGCAAAAAATGAATGATACCTTCAAGAAAAATAATGCTCGTATCAATATCAACGTAGTAACGACAGGTCTCGGGAACAAGATTCCTACAATACTTCCTATAACACAAAGCAATGATGTTTCAGGATTACAGCAGGTATTCGATGAATATGCCAAGTTCCACAAGCAGGTCGTTGACGATATGAACTCAAACAATCGTTCAAATTTTGTTCCTATCAGAGTTTACATGATGAAATGGCGCAGTCTTGCAGCTATTGCGGATCAGGTTTTGGACAGATGGGGACATTTGCCGGAAAGCGATGGAACTATTCCTATAACTCCGAAACAAAAAGCAGATGCTAATGCTATGAACTCCGCATTGGCGAATTTGAGAGCATACTATAACGCTTCAGAACCTGCAAGAAGCACCATTCCTGCTGCTGATAATTTGGCCATAGTTACCTCTTTTGATTATCTTGTCGGAAAAGTCAATGCTTACGGAGAAGATTTCTATACTACAGGGACTGCATCAGGCGACAGAATCACCGAAGAACTTCCCAAAATTATAGAAATTTCTACAAAATGCAAAGATTTAACGGATCGCTATGTTTTCTACCAAAAACTGATTCAGGCTCAGAAAAAGGAACTTGAAGTAACCAGTAATCTTAACGGGAAACTTTCTCTTTGGCCAAATGACGATGACGGAGACAGCAAGAGGCTGCAATACGTTCATCAATGCCCCTTCGGTTCGAACGGCGGAGGCGAAAGCGGTTTCAGATCTTTCCCGATGAGTTCGACTGTAACAGAGGATTTCGCTGCTTGCGAGGAAAATCCTAAAAAAGTTTTTGATACGAAACTCAATAAAGAATGGTACTGCCACAAACGAGTTTATATTGATACCCGTAAAGGAGGCACAAGCCGTCTCGAATGGTGGAAGGATCAGAGAGAAGACAGCAAAGGTGCTAAAGACTGGCAGCCCGATGTCGGTGATGCCTACATTGAAGCAAACGCAAAAGACGGAAGCAGAGCAGTATTTGCGTTTGTTAATGTGGAATCGTCAGCTTCGAAAGCTTATGAGGATAGAAGACGCTTTATCTCCGGTAACAATCCTGCTGTAGGCTCACAAAATGTCGGTTTCAGGTTTATGAGCAGCTACGGAAACTCCGTAAACTGGACTATTGAAGGAGTTGCAATCAGACTGAGACCTGAAGATTATCCGTTCAACGGCCTTATTGATTAAGATTTCGCTTTGAGTTATTCCTCTTTTTTGAATCCCTCAAACATTTACTAAAGAGAGGAATAACTCTTTTTTTATACGGGAGATAATTAATATGCAGAAATCAAAAATATTAAAACAAATATTTCTTTTTGCGCTGCTTTCTATTGTGATTTTTTCTTTCGGAGGCTGCGGAGGAGGACACAGCGGCTCTACGGATAATTCCTCTGACAATGATGATGGTTATTCGGAAGATATTCAGCCTCAAATGAATGACGATCCTGAAGTTTTAAGAGTGCTTGAAAAACTTCTTGAGGCTGATAATTACGGCGTACCGATGATTTTTGATTATGCGCCTCTTCCTGAAAACTACGATAACACTCAAAGCGTAACGGGTACTCCGATTAATTTTTTAGCGTACGTTTCATCAGAAGACCTCAACAAAGACGGCGAGTTTGTTAAAAATTTTGCTCTTGAAAAAGACAACGAATATATCATCAAATATTCCAGAGCAGCCAGAACTCTTAACGGTTCGTATTTGAAATTCAGAATTACTGCTCCTGAAAATCAGACTATGATTCTTGATTTAGCAGGTATAGGTAAATCTTCATTCGATATAGAACTTGAAAATCGCGGGGTCATTTCTAAATCAATTTATGTTGAAGCATACAGCGAAGTTATTCCTGAAGAAGCTCCCTGCATTATGCTTTATTCGTTCAAAGCTCCTTTAACGGGAAATTATGAATTCGCTGTCAAAGAAGCTAATACGTACGACTTTATTTCTGGTGATATTGACGAAACACATGATGATGAATTTCCTTTTGAGTTCAGGTTATACACCGTTGGAGAAGCACATTCGGCTGTTGATGACGAAGAAATCGAATTATCGGCGCGGCAAATTTTGGATATTCAAAGAATATTATTGGAATACACGACTGAATTTGACGAATACGGCCTCCCGACAGCTTTTGATGAATATGACTACTATGACGAATATGATTTCAGCGGCGTAAAAACATCGGAAACAAACTCAAACGGTTATCGTGATAAAGCGTACGATGTGATTAACGGAGCCAAAAACTCAAATTCGGATAAAATTATCATTGCTCCGAGAATTGATAATATTCCTTATAATACGTTATATAGACCCGGTGCAGGATTTTATGCTCATTCAGGATTGCGTTCAATACAGCTTTCGGCACTTTATGATGATGTTTTCAGCGACAATGCCTTAGAAGATTTTACGATTGAGAAACCTGAGGGTGCTTATAGACAACAATATCTGAGCGGCCATAATATCTCAACTGAGGAAGAATTTTTAAGGTTAAAAGGCGTTGAAGACCGCAGCAATTTTACGTTACTGAAGGACGCTATTGATAATAAAGACAGTAAACATGCAGCACTCGGACTTGCCGGCACAGAAACAATATTCGTTCGTTATGAATTCAGAGAAAGCAAACCGAGAATGCCGTCAATAGACGATATTCAAATTCGCAGCGCAGTAGTAAAGCAGCTCAGAGAAAATTTTAATGTTTTTCAGCGTGAACACGGAGATTATTTTGTCGCAGGTTATACATTCGGAATGTTTTATGAATTTTCAGTCACGGTACAAGCTACACCTTATGATTGCTGGTTTGACGGTTCGGATATAAGCAAAGATTTGCCCAAAAGTCATATTGCTCAAGAGATTGCCACCATGATCGCAAATTATATTAAGGACGCATTTACTAAGGATCTTAGTAAGCTTGATAAGGCTTCCACGTTGATGTGGAAATTAGAAGAGGCTCTCAGAAACAATTCAAGGAATGTTAAAATATCAGTCTCATATATTAATCATTCCGGTATGGGAAGTGAGAAAGCATTTTCGTCAGTGTATGATCTAGCAAATGATTTTTATTGGTTCGTAAGAGGATCAAGACGCACCCCGTCTTCAAGATTGCAAAGACTTTATGTAACTCTCATGCGTTACAGGGAACTCGAAAGAGTAAAAAAATTTATTCCTGAAGAACTCCCGATTACGGCAGAACATTACAACCTGATTAAGGAGCTGAATAAAATAGTTTACACCACACAATGCTATAAAAATGCTATTGATTTGATCCCTGCGTCTCATTTAATTAACGGCGAGGCTAAGCGTGATGAATGGAACAAAGAATTTAATGAGGTTTACGAGCTTTACAAGAATCAACTGAACAGGCTTTGTTCTGATATTCAATTTGTTCGAGAGTATTACAACAAGTTCAGCGCACTGTTGGATAAATATAAGGGGCTTAATCAGCGTTATGTTTTCTACCGACATATGATGAGTTATCAAGGCAGTGTCCGTAATGGCGTAGGAGACTGGAAAGATAGCGATGCAAAATGGAGTTATCCTCATTTCAGAGTCGGTTTTGATAGAGACGATGTTGAGAACAACAAGTATATTAGAGATGACATACAACGCGGGAAAGAGCCCAGTCATGGCGGACCTTACGGTGAAGCCGACGCTTTGCAGACCATGCCTGATGATTATTACGACAGGAGCCACTCATTTGGTAATTACCGTCCCTATTATTATGAAGGAGGGCCTATAAACTCAAATCACAGTACAGGTACCGATATCAGAGGGCACTCGTTCGGGAAAAGATCTTATCATTGGAAATTCTCACGACCTCCTCTCTATGACATTGAATTCAAAATAGAATTCAGGTGTGTATATATGCCTGAGGATATATACCCGTTTACGGGGCTTATAGATTAAAATCAATTAAATATGTCTTCATGAAAAATCATAAAATTATGAAGGCATTTTTTTTAATTTTTTTAACGAGGTGTTTTCAAAATGAAAAAAATATTGTTAATCGCTTTATCGGTTTTTATGTTAATAACATTGGCCGTAACTGAAGGATTTTGCGATGATGCGGAAATTCCTTCATCATTCGACCTCAGAAGAGAAGGTTATGCTCCCGAAGTTGGAAATCAGGGCAACGATCAAACTTGCTGGACATTTTCAACAATGGCTGCTATTGAGTCAAATTATCTTTTCAGGACTAAAATATATCCTTACTTCAGCAACTTTCTCGGCAGCGATTCGGGATTATCAAAACTTCATCTTGCGTGGTATTCCTTCAAAAATTCCGACAGCAAAAAGAACTTTGCTTATGTCAGAAACGGACTTGTAATGTCGCCGTCAGATTCTGAAATTTTAAATCATGCAGGAAATCCTCAAATGGCACTTGCTTTTTTATCCCGTCATGACGGGCCTGTTAAAGAATCAGACCTTCCTTATGGTAGCAGTTATCCTGCATCGGGAACATCTCCGAGAGATTATAAAACAGCACTCAGAGTTGTAGGAGCATACTATGTCGAACCGTTGAATATATCTTTTCAGGAAAATGACAATGTATTCATTGGAGAAGATGAACTGCTGAAATTATATTTACTTGCTCACGGTGCTGTCAGTATCGGTGTTTATTGGGACACAAGTTACATGAGCTCAAAATTTGCTTATTATAATCCTTCAAGTAAAAAAGGCGGACACGCTGTAACAATAATAGGTTGGGACGATAATTATTCACGGGATAATTTCTTTCCTCTTAAACCTGAAAAAAACGGTGCATGGCTCGTTCAAAACAGTTGGGGAACATCATGGGGATATGGAGGCTGTTTTTGGATGTCCTACGAACAGCTTTTGAGATTTGCAATAGCTTTTGAAGTTGAAGAGGTAAATCAAAGAGTAAGGGAATATTATCATGACGATCTCGGCTTTACAGCTGAAGTTAATTTGTCAGACAACGCAAATAATTTTGCAGCGGTTGCAAATGTCTTCAAAGTAAAAGGAGATCACGAAAAACTGCGTGAAGTAGGTTTTTATTCAACAAACAGCATATATAAAGCAGACACACTTATTTTGGATTTAGGGACAGAAAATTCTCTTGAAAATTTATCGGAACGCGCTAAAAATATTGAAAATCTGAAAGCCTTAAATACTTATGAAGGATTAGGAGAGAAGGGTTATGTTGTAAATCTTCTCGATAAACCGATAGAGCTGTCAAAAGATCATTATTTCGCAATCGTAATGATGATGTCTCCTTCAAGCGCAGATTTTAACCCGACAATAGCCGCAGAAGTCAAAATTCCTAATTACAGAACTGCAAATGCCGAAATCAATGCACAAGAAACTTATTTCACAAACGACGGTGAAACGTGGCAAGATGCAAAATACCATAAATTTCTTATCGGTACACAGGAGATTGAAGGCTTCAATGCTTGTATAAAAGGTTTTACGTATGTGCCTGACGAAAGATTTGCTGATGACTGGACGATTATAAGCGATGACGGAAAAGCACAGCTCTCAATTTCACTCTTAAAAGTAACTGAACCTGATGAAATTATCGTAAAAGGTTCTGGAATTGAAAACATATTGCATAAAATAGATCTTGAAAATGCCGACGCAGGAGATGCTAAAGGGAAATTTTACACATTAAAATTGATTGGCGATTTGAAATCAGATGAAGCGAAACTCACCAGCCTTAAAATTAACGGTGAAGAAATTCTGAGCGGTTCAGTACGGAATATCAAGTTAAGTGAGGACAAATACATTGATATTTCAAAAGTTGGAGTAAGTCTGAAAGAAATGAATCAGGCTTCAGGAGTTGTTGATTCAACAGACGGCTATGAAGAAAACAGTGAAGAAAGTTACAGTGGCAATGACACTGAAACTAATAACAGCACACTTAGCAGCGGTGGCAGCAGCGGTTGTAACTATGGATTTTCTTTTTTAAGTTTGGTGATGTTATTCTTATTTTTTAGACGCAAGATTTATTGACATCTTCCCTTAAAAGGGACGGCACGAATATTATCAACAAAAAACAGCCGTCCCTGATAAGGGCAATATGGAAAATGTTTATCTTTTCTTTTTCAAAACGCTGAACAAACTCAAAGCTATAATTCCTGAAATAAATCCCGAATTACAACCGCCGCTGCTGCCTCCTTCGTAAAAACGATTATTTTCATTATTATTGTCATCGTTTTTACTGTTATCATTGCTGCCGTCATTATTTTCGTTATTTGCTCCGTAATTATCATTTTGGGGAGCTTCAGAGAAGAAAAGAGTTACATCAAGATAACTGTTTTTTAACTGACCGACAGGATTATATTTGTATTTTATGAAAGCAGGTTTTTCAGCCAAAATAAGAGTTGATGAATCTTCAAATTTGTATTTGATTGCTGTATTATTTGCACTAAGAACAGAGAGAGCAACAACTCGTGAAAGATCAGCTTTTTTTGAAATTGCATCAGTTAAATCAAACGTATAAGGATAATTTTTGTTTTTGTTGTCAGAAACTTTCTGCCCGTAAATTTTCTGAGATAATCCCGAAAAAGTTTTCATTAAAGTATTATTTGCGAATGAAATATCAGGAATAAAGTTATTATCGCAATTAAACACTTCAAGAAGGGTACTGTGCGATAAATCTATTTCCCCTAATTTATTATAACTGCAATTTATATTTTTCAGAGAAACTCCTCTTTTGAGAAAATACGTGTCATCAAGTTTATTCTTAGAAAAATCAATATATTCAAGACTGTTTGGGACGCTGTCCATTACATCAATATCATTAGATGAACACGACAAATAAACAAGTGCATTAGATTTTCGAGGCAAGAAAAAGTCTTTAATTTTGTTATTGTCGCATATTATCTGTTCAAGTTGTTTACAGCTTCCTGCGTCTAGTTCAGTAATTTTGTTGTTGCTGCATTTGAGGTAACGAAGTTT
Source organism: uncultured Fretibacterium sp. (assembly GCA_937899395.1). GTDB lineage: Bacteria > Synergistota > Synergistia > Synergistales > Aminobacteriaceae > JAFUXM01. Next base: position 382 of record CALBPU010000020.1, on the reverse strand, counting down.
TTTGTTGTCCAACTCAACCTCTGTAATTTTATTATTGTCGCATTCGAGCCATATAAGATTTTCGCTGTCATTTGCAAATAGTTTATCTTCAAGTTTGTTATCGTTGCATTTGAGCCATAGCAGATGTTCATCGAGGTCAATTAAAGAGAGAGTGTCAAGCTCATTGTGATCACATTTGAAATACATGAGGGGATTCGGGTCTTCACTTACCGTAACATCAACACTTACCATAACATCACCGCTAAGTTTATTCACTGTAACTTTCTTTGTGCCGGGTTCGTATAATTCTAAATCATTAATTTTATTGTTGCTGCAATCGAGGTATAGAAGTTTTTTATCGCTGCTTAAATCAAGTAGATCGGAAGAGCACACGTCTGAACTC
>CALBPU010000019.1 GCA_937899395.1 uncultured Fretibacterium sp. | reverse complement strand
CGTGTGCGCCAACGTCATCGACGAGGCCACGGGCGAGCCTTACTTCACACCTTATGAAGCTCAAATCAGAGGCAACGGCGGTGTCCCTGTCGGAATAAAAACCCTTGAGGAAAATAATTTCGCTCCGACTATTGAAGACTTGCGTAAAGCATGGACACCAAAAACCCGTGCAATAGTTTTGAATTATCCCGGTAATCCTTCAGGACGTGTTGCAACTCTTAAACAGCTCGAAGAAATTGCTGCATTTGTTGAAGAGAAAGATATGTTTGTTTTAAGCGATGAAATTTATGAGTCAATGGTCTTTAAGGGGGAACATGTTTGTTTCGCTAATATTCCGGGAATGAAAGACAGAACTTTATTAGCTTCGGGAGTTTCAAAGAGCCATTGCATGACAGGTTGGAGAATTGGTTATTTATTCGCTCCTCAAAACGTAATTAACACTATGTGCGTGTTATCATCGTTTCAAACTTACGGTGTTAATACTCTCTCTCAAAAAGCTGCGGCCTATGCTTTGAACACTCAAGACGAAAAAGTTAAAGCACGTGCAAAAATTTTCGGTGAAAGAATGAAAGCTGTTGCTGATCGTCTCAATAAAATGAAAGGTGTTAAATGTCCTGCTGCTGAAGGAGCGTTTTATTTATTCCCTAACATTTCAGGTACAGGATTAACAAGTGAAGAATTTACATGGAAACTCTTAAATGAAACAGGCGTTGCTGTTTTACCGGGAAGCGCATTCGGTGAAACTGGAGAAGGATATATTAGAATAGCCTGCACTCAATCAATGGAGACGTTAATAAAATCTATGGACAAAATGGAAGAGCTTTGTTCAAAAATTTAATGATAAAATAAAGGTACCGAAATTTTTTTAATTTTTTCAGGAGGTAAAATTTTTTATGGTAAGTTTTGATTATTCAAACGCTCTGAAATTTGTACGTGCTCATGAAGTCGATAGCATGAAGGCTATTACTCTTAACGCTGCCGAACGTCTTAAATCACGTAAAGGTGAAGGCAACGGGTTTTTAGGTTGGATTGATTTGCCTGTCAACTATGACAAAGAAGAATTTAACCGTATCAAAATGGCCGCAAAAAAAATTCAAAGCGATTCTGATGTTTTACTCGTTGCCGGAATAGGCGGTTCATATCTCGGAGCAAGAGCTGCAATCGAATTTCTTCGTCATGGCTTCTACAATGAAATGACAAAAGAAGCTCGCAAAACTCCTCAGATTTATTACGTCGGAAACAGCATGAACGGCACATATGTTGAAGATGTTATCGATCTTCTTGAAGGAAAAGACTTCTCAATCAACGTAATATCAAAATCAGGAACAACAACAGAGACAGCAATATCCTTCAGAATTTTCCGTGATCTTTTAATCAAGAAATACGGGCGTGAAGGTGCTGCAAAAAGAATTTACGCTACAACCGACAAGGCAAGAGGCGCATTAAAAACAATGTCCGACATTGAAGGTTATGAGACATTTGTTATTCCTGATGATGTTGGCGGAAGATTTTCGGTTTTAACGGCTGTAGGACTTCTTCCCATTGCAGTAAGCGGCGCAGATATTGACGCATTAATGAATGGCGCTGCTGAAGGACGTGAAGTTGCTCTCAACAAAAATTTTGAGGAGAACCCTGCCTTACAATATGCTGCTCTCCGAAATATCCTGCACAACAAGGGAAAGAGCCTCGAAATTTTGGCCAACTATGAACCGAGCATGCACTATATTTCAGAATGGTGGAAGCAGCTTTACGGTGAAAGTGAAGGCAAAGACCAAAGAGGAATTTTCCCTGCTTCAGTCGATTTAACAACAGATTTGCATTCGATGGGACAATTCATTCAGGACGGAGCAAGAATAATGTACGAGACCGTTATTAACCTTGAGACACCTCGTAAAGATTTTGAACTTAAAGCTGAGGAAAGCGATCTTGACGGCATGAATTATTTAGCAGGAAAGAAAATGAGCTACGTTAATCAATGCGCTATGAAAGGCACAATAGCTGCTCATGTTGAAGGCGGGGTACCGAATTTAATGGTCAACGTTCCTGCTCAAGATGAAATTTCGTTAGGTCAATTATTCTATTTCTTTGAATTTGCTTGCGGTGTAAGCGGCTATATCGGAGGAATTAACCCGTTCGATCAGCCCGGCGTTGAATTTTACAAGAGCAACATGTTCAAACTTCTCGGAAAACCAACAAAATAAAATTATAAATAAAAATTTCTTTCTCCTGTTGAATTAATTTCGGCAGGAGTTTTTTTATGCTAAAATTTTCAAAAAGGAGAGGAATTTTTTGGAATTTGATAACAGGTCTCTTATTTTCGTCGGAATTTTTTTCGCTCTTTGTTTAGTTTTTATAGGCGGTGTATGGTATTCGTTATATGTTTTAAGCTCTTACCGTGAAGAATATGACATGCTTGTTTCCGAACGTGATAGTTTTTCAGCTAATATGGACAGACTTAAAGCACGACGGAACGTACTTGAACAAATTAACAAAATCAATTTCACTCACAGCGAAAAAGCTTCGGATTCATTGGAATTTTATTCATGGATAAGAAATGCTGCGGAAAAAAATGACATCGAAATGCTTTCAATGACCGCTACACAAGCTCAAAATAATTCCGAACAATCAGGGAGTGTTTTAACAATAAAAATGCGTGGAGGATATTATGCTCTTGCGAAAGTTTTTGCGGATTGGAGACAAATTCCGTTTGCTTCACGAGTAAAATCATTAAGACTTACAAGAGATAAGACAAAACCTGAGGAAGCTGTTGAGGCTGATATAGTTTTGGAAGCGTATATGGAGTAACGATAATGAGAGATGCTTTAATTGAATTTTGGGAAATAATTACGGGAGTTCTCGACGATAATAAATCGAAATTGATTAAGCTTTCATGTTTCGGAATTTTATTTTTCGGAATGATGTGGGCTGCTTTGAATTATTTTCGTGCAAACCGAATTGCCGACACAAATGTTAATGCCGATGAAGAAATTTCTACGTTTGTTCCAAGTACACGTGCTGAAGACGAAGCCCTCTATAAACTTGAAAGCCTCGCTAAAACGGTCGGAGATATTCGCAACGGCGGTGAAGCAATAGCTAACAAAATCATCGAAATTCATACGAAGCCTTTTAACATTGAAGGCTATGATGATGGAGGATTAGAGGCACTAGACGCAACAGGAGCAATAAATTCAGTAAATGGTGTTGCCGCTCTTCCGTCTTCATCATCAAATGAACAACAACCCGAAGACTCAACCCCTGTTATAAATATCAGAGCGATAATGATGTCAGGTTCAGAACGTAAGGCTGTAATAGATGCCGGAGGAAAATTTGGAATTATAGTCAGCAGAGGCTCAAGGCTTCCTCAAAATTTAGGACGAGTAACAAGGATTAATTCTGACGGAATAACAGTAAGATTTGATAATCGTGAAATTAAATATGACGTAATTAAAACATACGCAGAAGCAGGACGCCGTTAATAAAATCCTGCTCCTGCATTAAAATTTTATCCGTTAAACGGTTTAACATCTTTCACGGCATCAGACGGATAAATTCTTTCGCAATTATTATCAATGTCAATCAATACATATTTATCGTTGCCCATGCCTAATTCTTTCATGTAAGAGAGCTGACGAAGACCATGACGAGATTCAATGCGCTCAACTAAATCAGCGTGATAATTTTCAGGCAACGCATAAACCAAATCTATTGAAGCCTGATCAACTGCAAGAATATCAAGAGAAGCGATTATTCCTATGTTAGGAGTTACGACAGGTGCTGCCGCAGTTCCCTCACAATCACACGATACCGACATATTACGAAGTACGTTAATGTATGCAACATGACCTGCGAAATAATCTATGGTTGCTTTTGTTGATTCGCTAATTCTTTCCATAAATTCCTCTTTGGCAATATCCCATTGATCAGGCTGACCCGGTGTTGTGTGTATCATAGCTTTTCCGATTCGACCGTCAGCACAGCCTATTCCGATATTTTTATTCGAGCCTCCAAAACCTCCCTGAACATGTCCTTTGAAGTGAGTGAGAGCCAACAGAGAATCGTAATTCAACAAATTAACTCCGACTGACATTTCCTTGAACCAATTACCGCCTTTAACTGGCAATAAAGCTGTACCGTGTTCATCAAGAATATCGACGTTTGCAAAATCCCAGCCGTTAATCTTCAAAGTCTCTCGATGTTGTTCAGTTGTGTAGCGAGCGCCCTCATAATATGAATTTGTTTCGACGATTTTCGCGTTAGGAATTTCGTTTGCAAGCAAATTTTTCACCCAATCTCTCGGAATGATATTGGATCCGTGAGGTTCACCTGTGTGTAATTTAACCGCAACTTTCCCTGTAAGATTGTAACTTATGAACTTGTAAATTTTTTCGAGGCCTTTTGCTGAAAGATTTCTTGTGAAATATACGATTGATTCATTTCCTGTACGTTTTTCATAAGGAACATATTTATCTCCGTCTTTTCCCGGTAACATAACAACTTTCCTCCTTCAAAAATATTACTGGCGCACTTGAGGAGATTTGAACTCCTGACCTTTGGCTCCGGAGGCCAACGCTCTATCCGCTGAGCTACAAGCGCACCGATGTAGAATGAAATTCAATTATATCATGATCATTTTGTCTTATGCTAAAATTTCCTCCATAACTCCACGTTTTTGCATTCTCAAAGCTAAATCATCGGATAAAATTTTCATATCCTCCTCTGTCCAATCCTTTGAAGCTCTACCGTCTGTTATGTTTTGCATCGCAGCTTGAGCCAGATTGACATCATTGTTAAACAGCTCTAAGTAGCCTCTATATAGCCTGCTGATTTTATTTCTTATGTCGTTAGCATTGGGCTGTACATCTGAACCGGAATTTAACCAATCACTTAAAATTTTTCCCGTCTCTTTCGTTATAACAAATACTTGACGGTCAAAAAGGCTCGTCCTGTCCTTTGAAACTGTAACCGTATGTTCCATGCTTAGGTCAAAAACAACCGTAAATTCATAGTCCATGCCTTCTCTTTGTACAGGAGCTAAACCGATTTTTCGTATTTCAGTTTTACCCTTTTCATTTTGCATCATCGCGTAATCTGTCTTAGTCCTCATAGTTGCTATTATGTGGCACTTTGACGATAAAATTGTTTCGATTAACCTGTTATGCCACGGGGTAATTTTTCGCCACGATGTATATGAATTTCCGCTCTTGCTCGAATCCGTCATTCGCCCATGAATATCTAATAATCCTCCTTCACCTGCCCAAGCATGTGAAAGTGAATCGATAATTAGTACATCGTAATTTGCTTCCTCAGCTTCTCTTATTGCCGATAAATATTTTTGTATTGAATAAGGAGCTGTTAAAGTCTGAATGTCATAATCACAAACATCTGCGTATAAATCTCCAGAGCCGTTTTCGGTATCAATCATCGCAATTTTTCCTCCGAGACCTTGAGCAATCATTAAAGCTCCGTAAGTTTTTCCTGAACCTGCAGGCCCCGTTAATGCTAATCTCAATTTCGCTTTTCTACGTTCTGATTTCCTAAACATTATAAATTTCACCTCCATTCATCATTGCAATTCAAACATATCTGGATATAAAGGTATCCATGAACGAGACTGAATTAACCCTGCGTCAAGATACATTGCCAACATCGAACGACCGGGATAACCCGACGATGATAATTCCTGAGGTAACGGAATTTGTATTTGCATGTGCGATAAATGTGTCGAAAGATTAATCGAGTCTGACATCGAATATATCGTATGCCCTCCTGTAAACGCGCTCGCCCTTGTTAATCCTAATGAAGGAACTTCACGGGCATAAATATCAAGTTCAAGTCCGTTTAATACGCAGAATTTCAAGAGCATTAACAAATCTTCAGCAGTCATTGAAATCGAAGCGTCTACAATTACATTCGTTAATGTATCTTTATGTAAAAGCCAAAACGCCATTAAAGCCGTCTGAATATCATTTCCCGAATTTACTTGCGCAGGTCGTGTATTTACAGGGAAAACATGGCCTCTCGGTGTCGGTGCATGAATTAAAAGTGCGTCAAAATTTTTAGGTCTTTGCCATATTACATTACATCTCATATTTCGTTCATTCCATACTGCCTGAGCTATTATTCTTATGTTCTTTGAATAATTTATAAACGGTGTCATTAATGTAGCGTCCAAAATAAAGCTCTCATTATTTTCGGAGTTCACAGCCATTACAGGGTTATAAATGCTCAAAAAGCCCGGTACATCTTCACGTGAGGGAATTATTGCAACCTTGTAAATTCTCGAAGCACTCATATCTATCCAATTTACATCACCTTCAGGCGAATGAAATAACGACCAAATATTCTCCATTCCCTGATACATTGCCGAACTGTATTTGTTTGCATACGAACGTGTTCCGAAATCTATAACGAAATTATAAATCTCTCCGTCATCATTCAACACAAATAATTCCCCGAATGCTGACCACAATAAATCTCTCGGCTTTGAAACTCCCCTTATCATAAAATATTCCTGATTGATTATGTTGACGATATAAATTCTGTTGTTTGCTCTGTCAGCAACTGCTAACCAATCCGCGTAACTCTCAACCGCTACAGGCTCAAATAACAAATCTCCAGCTCCTAAAGGCGGCTGCCAACGTCTCATTAAAATTTCAGAATTTCTGAGATTATAAAAAGCTACGTTCCTGTCGGCAGGATCTGCTACTGCGAAAAAATTTTCAGCTATAAAATCAGCGTCTGATATTACAAACGAAGGCAATGTCATTTCATAATCCGCTGAAATCGTTTCACCGTTAAGATTTGAAGTTTTCATGGAATATAATTCACCGTCAGCGTTGAAAATCCGAAACGTTCCGTCTCCCATCGGAATTGATATTACAGGTAAAGGAACTTCGATTTCCTGAAATGCTTTAGAGCCTGCGAATGTTCCTGCTACCGAATTGCTTCCGAGATTTTTTTGACGCAAATAAATTTTATCCCCGAATGTGTCAGGTATACAAACAACTTCTCCGAGACTTTTAACTTTTCCTAAACCTTTTATGCTGAACGGCCTCGTGTAACCTGTGTCCCATTCAGTTTGAGCATTAGTTTCTGAATATCGCCAGCTTACAGGAATTGGGGCTGTACCTAAAACGGTTCTTAAAATTCTGTCCTGTTCATCAAAATATCTTTCAATTCGAGGTGCAGAATTATCCATAGGTCGGACTTCAAGATAGCTTCTTAGTGATGACACTGAGCCTTCAGCATCTCCAATTCGATTTAGATTTAATGCGCTCAACAAATAATAATCAACCATGTAAGTATTAGCGTTAATAGCTTGGTCGAGATACATTTGAGCTTCCCTGTAATCCCTCCTCATGAAATGGACGCAGGCATTATTGAAATATCTTTCGGCTTCATCAAGATTTACTCTCGGAATTTCAGCGGCGTATAAAATTTCACAAAGGCTGATTAAAATTATAAATGCAACAAAAATTTTTCTCATTATAAAATTCTCTCCATATTAAATCGTAGTAGTTAAAATTTCTTCAAGTGATGTATCACCTAAAATAGCTGCGTTAATTCCGGATTGACGTAAAGTTTTCATGCCGTCTTTAATCGCTGCTTCCCTGAGTTGGATATTGTCAGCACCTTTCAAAATCATCTCACGCAAGTTATCATTCATTACCATAATTTCAAATATTCCACGTCTGCCTTTATAACCGTTTCGACAATTCGGACAACCTATAGGTCTGAAAGCACGTGTTCCTGAAGGAACGCCGATTTTTTCGCAAGTTATATCATCGAGTTCGTATTCATCTTTGCAAAACGGACATAAACGCCTCACTAATCTTTGAGCTACAACACCTGATAACGAAGCTGATAACAAAAACGGTTGAACCCCCATATCCATCATTCTGACCGCAGCACTGGGAGCATCGTTTGTGTGAAGGGTTGATAAAACAAAATGTCCCGTTAAGGCTGAACGAATTGCTATTTGTGCAGTATCGGTGTCTCTGATTTCTCCTATCATAATTTTATCGGGATCTTGTCTCAATATCGAACGTAAAGCACTTTCAAATGTCAAACCCGCTTTCTCGTTTACGTTTACCTGATTAATTCCCGGTATGTAAAATTCTACAGGATCCTCAACTGTTATGATATTTATGTCAGGATTGCTTATACGTCGGAGCATTGAATAAAGTGTTGTAGATTTTCCCGAACCTGTCGGGCCTGTTGATAATAAAATTCCCCACGGAGTGTTGCAAAATTCTTCAATATGAACCATATCATCATCTTCAAAACCTAATTGTTCAAGTTCGACTGAAGAGTTATCACGGTCTAAAATTCTCATAACAATTTTTTCGCCTCCCATTGTAGGAAGTGAAGATACTCGCAAATCTATATGTTTACCGTCAATAACCGTTAATATTCGTCCGTCCTGAGGTTTCCTTTTCTCCGAAATATCCATGCTTGACATAATTTTTATACGTGATACTACAGACGGGTGAAGTGTTGAAGGATATTCAAAATGTATATATAACGCTCCGTCAACTCTGAATCTTATTCGGCACATTTGTTCGTATGCTTCGACATGAATATCTGAAGCACTTTCCCTTACGGCCTGCTGGATCATATCGTTTACAAGTTCGATTAAAGGCGCGTCATCGGGACTTACTTGAGCTGTCGTAGCTACTAAAGGTGTATAGGCATCTTCAACGGTATCGGTACCGCTTAAAGCATTTGAAATATTTTGCGAATAATCGTAAATTCTTGATAAATTTCTCTTTATGTCATCATTTCCTGAAGTTGCGACCCTGATGTTATGGCCTGTAAGCATTCTGATTTCATCTTGTGCCGGAAGGTCTAAAGGATCCGACATTGATATTAATAACGTTCCGTCCGAATCAAGCTGTATCGGTACAAGATGTAAACGTTCTGCGGTAGCTCTGGGGATTAATTCGACGGCTTCAGGTTGGGGCTGATGTCTTTCGAGCGAAATAAATTGCAGCTCCAACTGAACTGCGAGAGCTTCAGCAACTTGAGTTGACGTTAAGGCGTTTAACGACACTAAAATTTCACCAAGCCTTTTATCCGAAGAATGTTGTATACGGAGTGCGTTTTCGAGTTGCTCCTGACTTACTAAATCATACTCTCGAAGAATTTCACCGAAACTTTTACGCTTCGTCAAAGAAATACTCTGCAAAAAATCACCTGCTTCAAAAAATTTTAATGAATTATAATTATACAAAAATTTTTAGGAGTGATAAAAAAAATGTCAATAATATCAGCACCGAGAGGCACGCGAGATATTTTACCGTCAGAATCTTGGAAATGGGAATATATTATTAATACTGCTTCACAAACAATGAAAGATTTCGGATTTAGTGAAATTCATCTGCCGATTTTCGAGCATACTGAATTATTTTCAAGAGGAGTTGGAGAAACTACGGACATCGTTGAGAAAGAGATGTACACATTTGAAGACAGAGGAGGCCGAAGCATAACTTTAAGACCTGAAGCAACGGCAGGAGTAATGAGGGCTGCAATAGAAAATAATTTATGTGCTCAAGGCTCGTTTGCAAAATTATGGAATTGGGGGCCGATGTTCAGACACGAACGACCTCAGAAAGGACGTTACAGACAATTTTATCAAATTGATGCGGAATGCTTAGGGATTTCAAATGCTATGGCAGATGTTGAAGTTATAGAATTATCTGTTGAAATTTTCAGGAGATTAGGATTAAAGAATCTCGAAGTCGTAATTAATTCTGTAGGCTGTGAGAAATGCCGCCCGATTTACCGTGAAAAATTATTGCAACATTTTAACGCTCATAAAGATGAATTATGTGAAACATGTTTAACGAGGCTTGAAAGAAATCCGTTGAGAATTTTAGACTGCAAAAAGGAATCATGCGGCCATGTTGCTGATGAAGCACCTGATATTTTTGATTCATTATGTGAAGAATGCAAATCACATTTCGATGAAGTTAAAAAAGGATTAGAACGTTTAGGATTTACATATACGTTAAATAAAAGGTTAGTCAGAGGATTGGATTATTATACGAAAACGGCATATGAAATTTTATCGGGAGATTTAGGAGCGCAGAATGCTGTTGCAGGAGGAGGACGTTATGACAATTTAGCTTCTGCGATCGGCGGCAATAAAATTCCAGGAGTAGGTTTTGCGTGCGGAGTTGACAGAATTATGTTAGTCATGGAAGAACAAGGCTGTACATTCGGCAATGAGCCTGAAACATTTGCGTATGTTGCAGCACTTGATAACGATTCGCGAGGTGCTGTTCAGATTTTAACTCACGAATTACGCAAGAATAATATTGCTTCCGAGTGTGATATTTCGGGAAAAAGTTTCAAAGCTCAAATGAAGAATGCGGGAAAATATAAATTTGCCTGCATAATAGGAGCTGAAGAGATTGCGAAAAATTCCGTAAGCATTAAAAATTTAACGGACAGTTCGCAAGTCTCAGTACCTTTTGATGAAGCTGTTAAATATTTGCATGAACAGGCAGCTCGTTTTTAACGTAATTCAAAATATCATCGGCAATTTCCTGTTCTTTTTGTTGATAAGTATGTCCCGTCCCTTGAATAAAGATTAATTTATTCTCAAGGGCGGTCGGCATATGATTGTTTATGTTGCTCAAAAATCCTGCCGTGTTTCCATAAGTGAAATTGTCATATACTCACCACATTTGAAAAGCTGCAAAAATAGCGTTGTCTAAATCAGGAAAA
>CALBPU010000018.1 GCA_937899395.1 uncultured Fretibacterium sp. | reverse complement strand
ACAGCAGGAATTCCGCACGCAAGAAAGCCCGCGTTGTCGCTGTAAGGCACGGGAAGCGTCATCGTTTTCCAAGAACGGGATACAGGCTGTCGCAGCCGAAACGATCTGTTTCGGGCTGACGTCTGCCAGCTCAACCAGTTCACGTTTAACCATGATCGTTTCACCCTTTTTACGGACGACTACTTCTTCGTTCGTTAAATATCCGTTATGTACTTCGTTGGCCTGAGCGATATAGTAATCCAGCTCATCATCTGCAGATAAGTAGACAACCTCTTCGCTGACCTTTCCGTTTTTGACCTTACGGTACGGTGTCTGAATAAAGCCATATTCATTGACCTTCGCATAGGTCGTCAGGTTGGAAATCAGACCGATATTCGGTCCCTCAGGGGTCTCAATCGGACACATTCTTCCGTAGTGTGTATAATGAACATCTCTTGCTTCAAAACCTGCTCTTTCACGACTCAAACCTCCCGGACCTAAAGCTGAAAGCCTTCGTCTGTGTGTAACTTCAGCTAATGGGTTTGTCTGATCCATAAATTGAGAGAGCTGTCCTGAACCGAAAAATTCTCTGAGACATGCTGCAATAGGACGGACGTTAATTAATTCACGGCCTGTAACTTCATCTAGATTTGGAATTGTAGTCATTCTTTCACGAACGATTCTTTCCATTCTCAATAAACCTATACGAACCTGATTCTGTAATAACTCTCCTATCGAACGTACTCTTCTGTTGCCTAAATGGTCTATATCATCGCTGGGTTTATCCTCATTTTTCATGGCGAACATTTCTTTGATAATAGCAATGACATCATCAAGGCTGATTAATTTTTCCTCTTCAGATACGTTCATATTGAGCCTTCTGTTTAATTTATAACGTCCTACACGGCCAAGTGTATAACGTCTAGGGTCTTGTAAAAGGCTTCTGAAATAATCGCGGGCGTTTTCAATTCGAGCAAGCTCATTCGGTCTGAGCCTTCTGAAAATATCCTGTATTGCTTCATCAGGGCTTCTAGTTCCTTCTTTGTCTAAAGTCCTTGCCAAACCGATGTCCATATCGTAAACATTAATGCCTGCGTCTTTGCTTGGATTGGCCTCGTAAAGTTTCGCTATAATATCTTCATCAATTAATTTTCCACGTGCAATTATTAATTCCCCATCATCGTCATAAACGTCTTCGGCTGCCATATAACCTTTCAAATCGTTATCGATATTTTTGAACACAGTACCGATTTCTAGCAAGTCTATAATATCGCTGTTATTTTGTGCTCCGAGAGCTTTCAGCAATAACGTTACCGGTAATTTTTTCCTGTTGTCAATGTTTACGGTTATAAGCTCTTTCTCTGATTCGGGCATAGCAAAGTCAAGCCATGCTCCTCTGTCAGGAATTAATTTTGCCGAACATATTTCTGCTGAATGTGTGAAATAAATTCCTGCAGACCTCGCAAGCTGATTTATAACCACACGTTCAGTGCCGTTAATTATAAAAGTTCCTCTGTCGGTCATAACGGGAAAGTCTCCTAAAAATATTTCTTTGGCTTCCTTTCTGACCTGTGTCTTTGTGTTCGTGAGCCTTATTGTAGCCTTTATAGGTCTTGCCCACGTCATATCTTTTTGTCTTGCTTCTTCTTCTGTTATTTTGGGTTTGTCTATCGAATAACTTACAAACTCAAGAGCAAAATTCCCATCGTAGCTTACTATCGGGAAAACTTCTTCCAACAATTCCTGAAGCCCTTGTGAAACTCTTTCTTCAGGCGATACATTATCCTGATAAAACCAATGATATGAATTTCTTTGTACCTCAATCATATCGGGCATAGCTATAACGTTATGTGCGCGTCCGAAAGTATATCGCTTCCGGGTTTTACTGATTGGAACAAACTCAGGCATATTAGACCTCCCCTGACAGTCTGGTTTGCGTTTTTAGTGCAATGAAACATGATAGCAAAAAGACACAACCATGTCAAGAGAACATGATTATGTCTTTTTAATTTTTTATGCCCGATAGAGGACTTGAACCTCCACGAACTTTACGTTCACCAGAACCTGAATCTGGCGCGTCTACCATTCCGCCAACCGGGCTAAAAATTTAATTTTCATATTGACGTAAGGATATTTTAACAATATATGAATTTTTTGCAAGAGTATAATTTTTTTTCAAGGAGTGATTTTGAACATGAAAAAATTTTTGGTAACGATTTTATTTTTGCTTGTAATTTTTGTGACAAATTCATTTGCTGCTGAAAAAATTTCGGATATTGAACGTGAAGCCTTTGCTTTAAGAGTTGAACTTAATCGAATCGGAAGTTCCGGAGATCCTTTTGAACGTGAAGCGATACTGCAAAAAATTATTGATATTTCTAAAGGCACTGAAGAGGGCGAAAATGCTTATTGGGATTTAGCCGACTTATATTTAGACGGTTTCCCTGAAGAAATGAGACAGGAAGCAATAGAGATGTTAGAGCTTTGTTTGAGGGCTTATCCGAATTCAATTAGAACAGCGATGACGAAATGCAAATTAGTTGAACTTTATGATGTAAAAAATTCAAGACGTTCCGAGTTGATTAAGCAGCTTCAAAATGATAAAAATCTTCCGGCCGTGTTACGAAATTCATTCAAAAATTAACAAACCCCTCTGTCAGTTTCACCGACATCTCCCCTAACTTAGGGGAGACAAGCCGTCCCTGATAAGGGAAGGGGAACCGCTTTAGCGGTGGAAGGGTTTGAATTTCACTCTATCTTGCAAGATAGAAATCAAGTATGCCGTTCTTTATATCGTTAAAACTCCAGCCTGAATCTTTACTTTGCCTTATCTTTTTCCTGACGTGAATAAATTTATTCCATTCGTAATAAGGATCGGACAAAATTATTCCTTCAGGAACATCGGGCTGTATTGTTGATGAAGTATCTACTTCGTACCAAAAAACAACATCTGCTCTTCCTGATGCTAATGACGCTGTACGAGCTCCTGCTTCAACACTGACAAGTTCGATATTCTGATGAAGATAACTCCCGACTTCAGATAAAACAGCCGTGTTAAATCCTGCCGGTGTACCGTCTGCGGCCATGAAATCTATCGGAGGTAAATCTCCCGTTACTGCTACTCTGATTGTTTCAGCTCCTTCAAATTTTTCAAATTTCACAGGTTCAGGGTCGTCAACACCGGGTGAAGCAATATAAATTCCTTCCAAAACTCCGAGCGTCCAGTTACCTTTTAACGACATTAAAGCATCGTTGAATTTTTTCAGCAATTCGGATCTGTCTTCACGAAAACCGAACGATAATCCCATGCCTTTTGTCTTCAAAACCAATGTAGCTTCGTAGTTAGGATTTTGATTTATCAGATATTCCGCTGATTCTTCGGGCAAAACAATCTCTTGAACTTCTCCGGCATTCAATGCCATCTGCATTGCCATCAACGAATCATAAAAGCGTACTATGATTTCAAGATTTTCATTGTTAGGAGCAAAAGTTTTTTTCCAAATTTCGCTGAACTGTTCTTCGGTAGAATTTAATTTCGTCAAAATTCCGAGCTTGAGAACACGCCTGTTCACAGCATTAGCACAACTCACAAATATCAACAACGTTAAAATAACATAAAATATTTTTTTCATAACGTATTACTCAATCAATTCATGAATTTTTTTCACAAAATCTTTAGCGATGTTCTCGTCCTCTCCAAGTCCTACAAGATATGTTGTAATATTTTCATATCCTGAAGACTTGAGAATATTAAGCCAAGATTCTTCATCGTCTTCACCTGCTAAATCGTTGTTAGCATGATCTCCTGCGACTATCATTAACGGTGATAAAACGAGATTTTTAATTTCGGGGTGTCGTTTCAATTCCGCAACAACATCTTCAATTTTAGGTGAAGCTTCGACAGTTCCGATGAAAAATTTTCCGTAACATTTTTGATTTAATGCAAGCTGTAATTGAGAATAAAGGGCGTTTGCAAAATGTTCGGGCGTTCCATGACCCATTAAAATTATTCCTGTATTTTTTTCGTTAAGATGATTTTTGAAACGCTCAATCAAAATTTCCGCCATTCTCCCGCAGTCTTCAGTGCTGTTCATAAACGGTCTGCCGATTTTCAATTCCTCAAAACCGTATTTCCCCTTTAAGACTTTGAAAGCCTCGTAAACATTTTTAATCTCATCATATTCTTCGCCGGGAATAATATGTGTCGGCATAATGAAAACTTTTTTGAAGCCTTCATCATTTAATTCCGCAAGAGCTTTAACGGGGTTTGAAATATTTTCGTTAAGTTCTCTGGCAATTTTTCGGCGAATTATGTTTGACGTAAAAGCTAATCTGATTTCATGGCCGGGAAAATCTTTTTTCGCACTTTCGACGAGGTTGTCAATGGCTTTACGGGCTTCTGGCATTGAAGTTCCGAACGAAACAATTAAGATCGCTGACTTATCCTCAGCAAATGAAACACTGGAAATAAAAACTGACATGACTAAAATTAAAACGCTTAAAAGTTTTTTCATGATGAAAAATTGAAAGTCTCCTTAAAAATTTTATTATATTAAGAATTATATCAGCTATAATAAGAAACAAAAATTTTAATTAGGAGTTTTTAATTTGATACCGACTAGGGAACAAGCTCTTGAGCTGGTAAAAAAATATAACAAAGAAGAATCTCATATTCATCACGCAATAGCAGTTGAGAATACAATGAGACACTTCGCTGAAATTTATAACGAAGACCCTGATTTATGGGGAGTTGTAGGACTGCTTCACGATATTGATTGGGAACAAACAACCGAAACTCCCGAAAAACATTGCCATGTTGCTCCTGAAATGTTAAAGGGGGTTGACGATAATATAATAAGGGCTGTACAGTCTCACGGTTTCGGAATTTGTACGGACGTTGAACCGCAGACTAATTTGGAGAAGACGTTGTTTACGGTAGACGAACTGACAGGACTTATAATTACAGCAGGTCTTGTGAGGCCGTCAAAATCTCTTGCGGATCTTGAATTAAAATCCGTGAAAAAGAAATGGAAGGATAAAGCATTCGCACGCGGAGTAAATCGTGAAATTATTAAACAGGGTGCAGAGAAAATGAATATGCCTCTTGATGATGTTATAACGGAAACGATAAAGGCATTAAGACCTGTGGAAAAATTAATAGGAATGTAATAATTATTATTATGGAGATGATTTTTTAATATGGCTGTAAGAATTTTACTTGCTGATGACCACCCTTTAACTCGTTCGGGAATAGCGGAATTTGTAAGACGTGAACATACTTTCCAACTTGTTGCTGAAGCTGAGGACGGACAAAGAGCTTGGGAGTTAATTCAGGAACTTAAACCCGACGTAGCACTTCTTGATATTAGAATGCCGGGACTTGACGGAGTAACAGTTGCACAGAAAGTTAAGGCAAGCGGACTTAATACTGCTATCATGATGCTGACATCTTATGACGCTCAACAATATGTAATGGCTTCATTGAGGGCAGGTGCAAAAGGTTTTGTGTTAAAGACCGTAAGTCCTAAAGAATTAACTACGGCAATTAACACAATAGCAAAAGGCGGTTTGTATTTAGATCCAGAAGTAGCTTCGGTGATGGGTGAAAGAGATTTTGAACCCGATCCTTTATCAGTGAGAGAGCGTGAAGTTTTGCTGCTTGCTGCACAGGGACTTTCAAGCAAAGAAGTAGCCAGACGTTTATTTATCAGTGAGAGGACGGTTCAAACTCATTTGGCTTCGATATATGACAAACTAGGCTCACGAAATAAAACCGAAGCTCTTTTATTAGCTCTTAAATATGGAGTTGTAACACTGGAAGAACTTTTAGAGGACGATTAAGAAATTTATGTTATCGAAATTAAAAGAGAAATTCTCAAAGACTAGGACGCATTTCCTAGCCTTTTTGTTGTGTGCGTTAATCATTCCGTCTGTTGCAGTAGTTTTAGTTGCTGTTTCAGGAATGGTTACTCAGGAAAAAGCTATGGAAGCAGCAGTAAGTTCGTATGTTCAGGACTTGGCGGAAAGTATGGCCTATCATTTGAGCGCAGATTCCGAAGTATGGACATTTTCAATGCTGAGTGATTTTACGAGATTTCCGTTTTTTTCGTGGGGGCCTTCAATTCCGGGCTGGGTTGCATTGATTGACACAAACGGAAGAATCATAGTTGCTTCTCCGGGAGCAATGAATATCGCGACGATATGGCGAAGTGATTTACCTGTAGGACAAGCAGTAAGAGTTGAAGATAAACAGGGTGCTCAATTTACTCTCGCAGTTTATCCCGTTAAAAGAAGCAGCGGAGGTTATGTTATAGCTGCTGTATCATGGACGCAATTATTAGGAGGACTTGTAGGAGTTGTAAGAATATGGCCTTTGCTGATAGTTTTCATAGCGTTGTTCAGTTTCATAGCGATAAGATTGTTATGGAGCAGGCTTGTAACTCCTTTGAAATCACTCGTCAATGAAATTGATAATATGACATTGGGAAAAGATGTTCCCGAAAAAATTTCGCATAAAACCGTCAGTGAAATTGAAAGTGTTCACAGTGCCTTAATGAGATTTGCTCAAGCAGCGGTTGACCGTGATAATTTAAGGAACCGTTATGTTCGTGATATTGTTCAGGCTCAAGAGCAGGAACGAATGGATATGGCAAGAGAAATTCATGACGGGCCTTTGCAGGATGTTACAGCACTGGTTCAACAGCTTCACATGGCACTTGATGATGAAAGCGGTGAGACGGTTCGTATAAGACGCACTGAAACTATCGCTAAAACAGTTGTACGTGAATTAAGGGCGTTATGTGATGAACTTGCGCCGCCGTGGATGGATTTGGGACTCGTTGAAGCACTCACTGAAGTAGCTGAAAGGTTATCGCAGGTATACGACATTGAAATTTTCGCGGATTTTGATGATGGTACAAGAGATATTGACATTGAAAACGATAAAACTCTTTCGCTTTTAAGGATAGTTCAGGAGGCAGTATCAAATGCTGTGAGACACGGTGAAGCCTCAGAGGTTCATATACAGTTGAGCAAGAATGAAAATGTTGCGGAACTTGAAATTTCTGATAACGGAAAAGGTTTTGACAGTAACGATATTAACCATGAGACATTAAGGGTTGAAGGCCATAGAGGATTGGCAAGCATGACTGAGAGAATGTCATTAATGGGAGGAAAATTGAACATAACCTCAAAAGAGGGAGAAGGTACAAGCATAAAGGCAACTTTTAATTGTTAAACCCTCCACAGCAAGCGGTTCTCCTCTCCTTAACAGGGGTGGCAAGTTATTATTCTCTTGTCTCCCTTGAGAAGTGGAGGTGTCATAAAATGACAGAGGGGTCTGACACCCTAAATTATTTCTAGACTTTGATTATCATTCACTGTCAGACATTCAGCCCCGTTCTCAGTGATTAAATAATCGTCCTCAATCCTTAAACCGCCAAAACCTTCAATATAAATTCCCGGCTCTATTGTTACGACATCACCAACTTGCAAGACATCTTCTGATCTCATTGAAAGTCTTGGAGCTTCATGAACTTCAAGTCCTAAACCATGACCAAGCCCGTGCAGAAAATTTTCTCCGTAACCTGCATCATTGATAATATCTCTGGCGATTTTGTCAATTTCTCTGCAAAGTTTTCCCGGCCTTAATGATTTTGCAGCTTCATTATGAGCCTTCAATAATATTGAATTGATTTCCATTGCTTTTTTATCAGGATTGCCCAAAGCGAAATTTCTCGTTATGTCGCTCATATAACCTTCAAACATTGCTCCGTAATCGACCGTAACAGTTTCACCGTGAGCAAATTTTTTCAGAGTTGCAGGTGCATGACACATCGCACTTCTTGTTCCTGAAGCAACTATGAAATCATCATGTGCCCAACCTTTTTCGGCTCCTAATAATTTTATTTCCTCCATGAGCTTTATATCAAATTCAACTTCGCTCATTCCATCATGAACTTTTTTCAGGACATTACCATAAGCTTCACGCCCGATTTTTGCAGCACGCTTAATCATTTCAACCTCGTAAAAATCTTTTGTCCTTCTCAATTTCAAAACCATATCCGAACAATCAAGCCATTTGATTTTTACAGGAGCAAAATATTTTTCGTAAGTAGCTTGAGAAATTTTTTCAGCTTCAAATCCTACACAATTCCAACCCGATTTTTTAACTGTATCTGCAATATATTCAGGCAAAGAAATTTTTGATTGAATAATAATATTAAAAGGTGTCTGAAGTTTTGCCTGAGTTTGATAACGCCCGTCAGTAATCAAAGTTGCTTCGTCCATACTGATTATTAACGCAGCCGAGCTTCCTCTGAACCCTGAAATATAATGACAGCTTTCAGAGTTTGCTCTTTCTTCAACGATTAACACGAAAACATCAAGCCCTATTTCCTTCATATAGTTTCTTAATTTTTCTATACGTGAAATAATAATTTTATTTTCCATAAGTCAAAACCCGATCCGAAAAAAATAGCTCCTTTCCATAATTGAGTATCGTATAATTAATATTTATTTGCTTGCTATATGATTAATATTTATATTAGTTTATGAATTTTACACTATGGTTCTTAATTTTTCCATAAGTTAAAATTACAGTTTCATTTTACATAGTTACCCCCCCCCCAAATTCTTTTTTGTATTATAATTCGCTCCATAATTATGAAGGAGATAATTCTAATTTGGATAAACAATTTGAACAATATTTATTAACCTCAAAAGACCACGCAGAAAAAATATTGTTGCGTTATATTCCGACAGAGCAAGGGTTGCAAAAAACTCTCATTGAAGCAATGAATTACAGTTTGCTTGCAGGCGGAAAAAGGGTTCGTCCTGTTTTGATGTATGAAGCATGGAAAATATTCGGAGGTACTGAAGAAAATTTAATCGCTCCGTTTATGGCAGCCATTGAAATGATACATACGTTTTCGTTAGTACATGATGATTTGCCTGCAATGGATAATGATTTATACAGGAGAGGGAGAAAAACAACTCACGCTGTTTACGGAGCAGGAATGGCAACATTAGCGGGAGACGGTTTATTGAATTTCGCGTTTGAGACGGCGTTAAAAGCGTCAGGAAGAGGACACGATGATTTAGTTATTGAGGCATTGAAGGTTCTGGCATTGAAGGCAGGAATTTACGGAATGGCAGGAGGTCAATGCGCTGATATTGAAAATGAAAACGCTGAAGATATTTCCGATGAAGTCATTGAGTTTGTTAATGAACACAAAACAGCTTGCATGATTGAGAGCAGTTTAATGATCGGAGGGATTTTAGCAGGAGCTGACGCTGAGAGTGTTAAGAAACTTGAAACGGCAGGGAGCTATTTGGGAATAGCATTTCAACTTCGTGATGATA
The DNA here is from genome assembly GCA_937899395.1 of uncultured Fretibacterium sp. Lineage (GTDB taxonomy): Bacteria > Synergistota > Synergistia > Synergistales > Aminobacteriaceae > JAFUXM01. The sequence continues at coordinate 290 of CALBPU010000018.1, read as the reverse complement.
TTCTCAACAAAACAGGAACTGAAAAAGAACTCGGGAAACCTGTAGGCAGTGATGAGAAAAAAGGCAAGGTTAATTACGTAGCAGTTCACGGGCTTGAAGAAACTCAGAAGAAAGTTGCTGAATTATCCTCAAAGGCGATTTCAATTTTTGATGAGCTTTACAGAAATAGCGGAATTGAATTTGCTTTTCTTTCGGAACTCATTAAACAAATGGAAGCAAGGAAAAATTAATCGTGATATACTCACCACATTTGAAAAGCTGCAAAAATAGCGTTGTCTAAATCAGGAAAA
>CALBPU010000017.1 GCA_937899395.1 uncultured Fretibacterium sp. | reverse complement strand
TGTAAATGCAAATGTAAATGCAAACGAAAATCCTCTTGACTTTGTAAATGCAAAATTTAGAGCTTCTGTAAATGCAAAAGCGTAAATTCTAATGATTGCCGACTATGTCTTGGAGTACGAGAAATTGCTGAAAAATTGATATAACTTTTTATATAAAATATAATATTAAAAGTTATATCAAGGAGAATGCTGACTTTCAGCTCACTCCCTGTAAATGCAAATGTAAATGCAAACGAAAATCCTCTTGACTTTGTAAATGCAAAATTTAGAGCTTCTGTAAATGCAAAAGCGTAAATTCTAATGATTGCCGACTATGTCTTGGAGTACGAGAAATTGCTGAAAAATTGATATAACTTTTTATATAAAATATAATATTAAAAGTTATATCAAGGAGAATGCTGACTTTCAGCTCACTCCCTGTAAATGCAAATGTAAATGCAAACGAAAATCCTCTTGACTTTGTAAATGCAAAACCATAAAATGTAAATGCAAAGTTTATCAAAAAAATTTATTTTATTTAGTTTATTTAGAGAGGATTTTCTGGTAGGTATATGAGTCATATTATAAATAAAAAAGTTGGAAATGCAATATACGTTTACGAACAAATATGCTACCGCGAAAACGGTAGAGTCAGAACAAAGCAAAAAATCATAGGCAAGCTCGACGCCGACGGCAATATAATCCCCTCGAAGAAGAGGGCTTCTGCTGCGGCCACATTCCTCAATAATTCCCAGAATTCTCTAACTTCTACAAAGGCCAGTACTCCTGAAACCATTGAAAGCACGCATGGCAACGATGAGGCAATTATAACAATCTTTGCGAATGTTAATAACCTTACTACTACGCCAATGCCTGGTAACCATGAAACGTCTGTGAAACATGCGATTCCTGCGATAGCTACAAATAACCTTGTTGCCGCTACACCAGCTACTACATATGTGACTGACAGCGTGTCTGATACACTAAATATTCCAGTTATGTCAGACGAATCCCCATTGCCAGTAGCAATGTCAACTGCGGAGAGTGCGCCTGTGGCAGATAACATACCTAACAACATATCTTATGACGTATTTGCTGAGACACCTGCAGAAGCATCAACAGATGCGATCCAAGAGGCTTCGGACAAGCCGAATGAGCCGAATGAAGCTCAAACATTACCCATGACATTTATCGAGACAATTGAAGTCAATGTGCCTAATAAAACTGGTGAAACCAAGACGCCTCATCTCTACTCTCATACCTATGATGGTTATGAGATTATTGACAATAATGATGTCATCGATAAAGAGATTTTGCGTGAAACTGAAGGCTCAATAGTTCAAGAGACTTCGGCGATCTCTACAAATTTAGCAAATTTGAACGCGCCAAATGAACAAGATGTAGTCGAAGTAGTCGGAGATGTAACCCAAGAAAAACTGCCACAAGTTACATCTCAAAAAGCAGAGCAATTCAAATTTAACATGTCGAAAATAGAAAACATTGCTTTCACGCCTAGCAAAAATGTGTCTGTATACGAAGCCACAGGCATAAATGATGTAAAAGTGAATGTTAGCAGGGGAAAATCGCCCAAGAAGAGGGTAGAGACTTTACTTTACATTGATTTCAATGACGCAAAAGCAAACGGTCTAGATATATCCAATGAAGACCGCCTTACTCCTTACGATAGAGAAGTACACAATGCCGTTGCTACTTTGTCTGCTGCAGGGAATGTATACATTAATCCATATATGATTTTCCAAGTTCTATCCGGTAATAGTTCTGACAAGACCAAAAGTGGGATGAGCCCTGAAACACGTGAAAAGATTGTAAAAAGCCTTAACAAAATGAGGTTTACAAATGTGAAAATTAACGCATCTGCCGAAGTCAAGGCGGGAATGATTTTAGAGGGAACATTTGAAAACTATCTGATTCCTGCAAAAAGAACTGAAGTAATGTTAAATGGGCAAATAATAAAAGATTGTATATACTTATACGATGTGCTTCCGATGTTCAATTACGCCAGCATGAAAAATCAAATTGCCTCAGTAGACATAAGAATGCTAGATACTCCTCTTGCCAACACACATGAAAATATTGTTCTCAAGTTTTATGTGCTTAAACGAATTTTGAGCATATCTAACGATAAAAACAACATGCATGATGTCATCCGATATAGTACAGTGTATGAATATTTGAATATTCAAGCCTCCAATAAAGACTTACTGAATCATAAACGTAAGCAAATTCGAGATAAAATCAGAAAGCTTTTGAATTATTGGAAAGGTGAAAAACTTGTTAAGGATTACAAAGAGGAGAAAGAGGGAAGAACTTTCGCAAAAGTTATTATATTTGTCTCCTAAACTCGCCGGAGTTCTACCACCCGATTTTCAAATTTCACCGGAATGTGTTTCAGAGAAATTTGAAGGGGAATTGTTGGTTTTCAATTGTGTGAATGTGAATTCGACTTGTATTCATGCTGTTATGCTATTGAGCTGTACTAGTACTATTGGACGCAGAATCATTCATTACCCATTATGTATTCACTTAATCAGGGCACATATTCATTCATTTTCATTTGACTTGTGTATCACATATCATAAATTTTCGTTTTTGTCAAGGTCGCAGGAACGTTCATTATAGGGTGCAGGAACGTTCATTATGATACTCTCAAAAATCGGTCATAAATCCTTACAACACAACAGTTTACGAAGCTGGTCAAAAAACCTATAAGCTATATAAGCTATATAAGCTTTATAGCAGCGAGGCGGCTCACTACGTTCAGCCCCAAGCCCTTAAAGCGCACCTGTTGAGGATGAGGAGGAGCAAAGCGAAGAGTAGGTAGAATCGCCCTGCCCGTAGTATCGCCTTGCCCGCTGCGTCAAAGAAGTCGCAAGAAGAAAAAGGTGAAAAAGAAAGCGAGGCGGCTCTTGTGATAGAACCAAGTGTGTTGTAAGAAGTAATTTAGAGAACAAGAAGGATCAGGGAAGAGAAAAAGAGGAGGGAGAAGGAGATGCAATTGTGTTATTATTTTGTTATATACTTTGGGTAAGATTTGGGAAATTATTTTTGAGGAGAATTATTTTATTTTTATGACTGAAGAGTTTGTTTTATCGGAGAAATTAATGCGTCTTGGGTCGCGGCGGCAATGGGTTGTTCACCGCGGTAAGGTTCCGTTCAGTCCGTTTGCGCCATATGCAACAGCGAAATCGAATGCGCCGGAGACTTGGGGGACTTTTGCGGAGGCACAGGAGGCATTGCTAATGGGGAATTTTGACGGGCTAGGCTTTGAGTTCGGTAATTTTCCGGCGGGGACGTTGCGTGTTTCGGGGATTGATTTGGATCATGTTATTCGGGAAGATGGCACATTAGAACCGTTTGCAGCGGAAATTGTCGAGCTTATGAACAGCTACACGGAATACTCTCCTTCAGGGACTGGGCTTCATATCCTCTGTAAAACGGCCGTAAAGGACATTGGGCGCAAGAGAGGTATAAACACCCTAAGTGCGATCGAAATGTACACCTACGGGCGTTATTTTACGGTTACGGGGAAAATTTTTGGGGAGGCTCGGGAGGTAGCAGAACGCAGTGAGGAATTTTTGAAAGTTTACGAACGTTATTTTGGGGAGGAATCAGCTCAATTTAAGGCGTTGAATCGAATGCTTGAAGAAAGTCCACCGCTTGTGTTGTCGCTGACAGATCGAGAACTTCTTGAAAAAATGTTTGCAAGTCGGCGAGGGGTAGAAATCGAAAGACTATTTCGAGGAGACTGGAGCGGATACGTAAGTCAAAGCGAAGCGGATTTAGCCCTTGTGTCGCACCTAATGTTTTGGACTCAGAGGGATGAAGCGAGGGTTGATAGTTTATTTCGCCAGTCTGGTTTAATGCGTCCGAAATGGGAGAGGGAAGATTATCGAGAGCGAACGATGGGAATGGCGACTAGAAATAATACTGCTACGTACTCTCCCACATACTATTCGTCCGTTTATGGCGACGTAGAAGCCCCTAGAAGACACTCAGAAGGCACAAGAGGATATTTACCATTGCTCGAGACTACGGATCAATCTGTGAGCGTCTACATAGGCGAAATGTTGAGGAGGGATAAAATGAATTTTTTGAAGAATAAGAGTCGCAAAACGGGGTTTGAAAATTTGGACAGAATAACGAATTTGTACCCTGGACTTTATGTGTTAGGAGCCATAAGCAGTTTAGGAAAAACGACATTTGCGTGTCAACTTGCGGATCAGTTGTCGGAGGGGGGAGAGCATGTGTTATTTTTCTCCTTGGAACAATCGAGGTTTGAACTTGTAACAAAAGGGTTATCGAGATTGACGGCGAAAAAGAACATGAAGTCGGCATTGAGTGCGATGGAAATTCGTGAGGGAAAGATGACCGCGGAGCTTGAGGAAGCGGAGAAAGACTATAGCAAAAATGGAGAGCATGAAATCATATATGAGTGTGGATTTGATACAACGGTAGAGACGATACTGGACAAGGTAAAAGACTATATGGAGAAGAATGCAGGAGTGAGGCCAGTAGTGATTGTGGATTATTTGCAGATAGTGAGGCCAGTAGATAAGCGTCAGAGTACGAAGGACGGAGTAGACAGTAATGTGCGGGCATTTAAGAAGCTGCAGACTGAGAATGAATTAGTTGTCTTGCTGATAAGTTCCCTGAATCGCTTAAATTATTTAACGCCTGTAGATTTCGAGAGCTTTAAGGAGTCAGGAGGGATAGAGTACACGGCAGATGTAATATGGGGATTGCAATTGTCGATAATGAATGATGAAATGTTTGACAAGGAAAAAGCGTTGAAGAGTAAACGGGAGGCGGTAGTAGAAGCAAAGAAGAAGAAGCCGCGAGAAGTGGAGCTTGTGTGTCTGAAGAACCGTTATGGTATAAGCAGTTATAAGTGTAAATTTGATTATTATGCGCAGTATGATTGTTTTGTGCCGAGGATGGGTAAGGCAGCAGGAGATGATAATAAAGTAGCTTCACAGCAGAGGGAGATAAGATTCTAATGAGCGCGTTAGGCTTTTGAGATGTATTAGGCATTCCAGCTTTTACAAAACCAAAACCATTGAAGAGTTTGTAAGCAACTTCTTTAGCAGTAGTCATGAGGAAGTTTCTTCTGTAATTTATATTTTTTTTTGCGTTAGCCTTTCCGAGAGTAGCCCTGCTTATTCCAGTCATTGCAGCAACCTGGAGCCTGTACACGAAACTGTGTATGGATAAAAAGAAATGCCTGCAAATATTGAATCAAATTGTGTCTATACACAGAAAATTTTACATACTCCCATTGCGAGTGTAACCAAAGATTAAAAAATCGCCTGGAGTAAAAGAAATAAGTAAAAAGAATGAGAGTATTCTACAGCAAAAGGGAAAAATCTCACAATTGGTCGGTTATGTTTATTTTGTAAAATTTTAAGAATTTGACCGATAGCTACAACCTGTTGCTATACTCACGAAAATTTTTGCTACGGAGGTAGTTTATCGTGAGTATTACGATATATACAATATTTATGTTGCTTTTATTTTTAGGTACGGCATTTGCTGATATGAAGCCTGTGAAAAGCTTTAAGGAAAGAAAGCCAACACCTTATAACGGTAATCAGTTCGGTTTTGTTTACGGCGGAGCTATTACGGAAAATGTAAAAGGTAAAGTGAATGTTCACCCAATTGCTTACGAGCTTAACGGGATAAAAATTGCGGCGAATGTTTATACTCCTGCTGATTATGATACGTCAAAAAAATATTCTGCTGTTGCGGTTGCACACCCGAACGGCGGAGTTAAAGAACAGGTTGCGGGACTTTTTGCATAGCGTTTAGCAGAACTTGGTTATATCACAATTGCGGCTGATGCGGCGTATCAGGGTGAGAGCGGCGGAGAACCACGGCACACAGATATTCCGTTCTTCAGGACAGAGGATATTCACGGCATGGTAGATTTATTAAGTATTTATCCTGGTGTTGATAAAAAACGAATTGGAATGCTTGGAATTTGCGGCGGAGGCGGTTACACTTTGGACGCGGCAAAATCCGAAAAACGAGTGAAAGCTGTTGCAACTTTGAGTATGTTCAATATATAGGATTTCCGAAAGTCTTTGAAGCTCTTGATGTTGCAAATGAAGTTTTTGAGAACAAGGGAATAAAACTTCCCCTCGAAAATCAAGGAACTACAACAGACGCAGACCGCTTCGAAAAAGGTTTAGCCTTTCAAGTCAACGCTTATGGCGATCGCATTAACAAAATGAGAGACGCAACGCCCGATTATCAGAAACATCTTCAAGATAATTTATCAGCTTTTTGTTTCGGAGATACTTATACGCGTGGGACTCTTGATTATAAGATGCGTGAAATGTTGACGATGGCTGTTATAGGGACGCTCGGAACTGCTGAAGCTCAATATAAATCTCACGTAATCGGAACTCTTGACGCAGGAGCAACGAATGAAGAAGTCATCGGCGTAATTACGACAATGAACCCTTATATAGGTTTTCCCAGAACGTTAAATGCTTTGAGAATTGCCAACGAAGTTTTTAATGAGCGGAAATAATTAGCAGCAGAAAATTTTAAGAACAGCTTCCGAAAAACGGAGGCTGTTTTTGTGTAAGTATATGTTATAATTTATAAAAATAAGTTTGATTATAAAAATTTTTGAAAAGAGGGATTTATGTACATGGGTTTACTTAGAAAATTCTTAAACCAGACAAGAAAACCTGAAGGATTTTTAGGGAACTTAATGCTTAGTGGAATGAGCTTTGGACATGCAAAAATGCAGATTGGGCTATGTCTCTGTTGAATATCCCTGAACCTGCGGAAATTGTTGAGCTTGGCTGCGGCAACGGCAGAGATGCTGGTAAACTTCTAAAAAAATATGCCTTTTCAAACCTTACAGCGATAGATTATTCTCCATTGTCTGTTGAAAAAACGAGGAAAAATAACAAAAAAATGATATCGACTGGAAGAATGACAGTGCAAGAAGGTAATGTTTCTGACTTGAAACTTGAACCAGGAAAATTTGACCTCGCTACAGCATTTGAGACAATATATTTTTGGCCTGAACTGAAAAAATGCTTTGCTGAAGTTCATAAAGTTTTGAAAACTTCTGGGCATTTCATGATTGTAATGGAATCCGATGGCAGGGATAAAACAATACAATGGTTCAAAGAAAAAATTGACTGCATGAACGCTTACACTCCAGAAGAAATAAAAGAAGCCCTTGAATACGCAGGTTTTTCTGAAATCAACATATACAATAAACTTCGATTTAATAACTGGATAATGGTGTTAGCAAAAAAAAATTAATCTACACATTGACACGGAATTAAATTGCTGAAATATTGCCGTTTGCCTGAAAGAACTTCGTTATAAAATTCCTGCTTTTTGTCAATATACTCAACTGAGGATATTAACGCCGCAATATTTTCTTGTAGCTGTGCCTTTCTCTTCTTCAGAATAGCCTGCCGCTGCGGAATAGTTGAAGCTCCTTCGAGGCACAATTTCGTGTATTCTTTCATTTCCTGAATGCTCATTCCGCATTTTCTCAGACAAGATAGACTCTTAATCCATGCAATATCGTGTTCATCAAAAATTCTTCTGTTAATGCTGTCTCGTTTGACGTTCGGAATTAATCCCTCGTTGCAGTAAAATTTTAATCCCTGATAAGTCATTCCCGTTTCTTTGCAAGCCTGCATCATTGTGTAAATCATAAAAGGATGCTCCCCTTGATAAAATTACGCTTGACCGATAGTATAAACCGATTGTTAGTATTAAGTCAAAATTATTCAGGAGGTATTTCTAAATATGCACAAAAAATTTTTGTCGTTGTTATTGATCACGGTATTTTTGAGCGGTATAGCTTTTGCTGACGTAACGCCGGACTATTTGAGCAAAATAATCCCTGTAGGAAGCCCTAACACGATTGCAGGCGAACATTTCACGGGAAAAAGTTTTCTTGCTCCTCTTTCGGTTGAACAGGTCGGAATATTTAACGTAACTTTTGAACAGGGAAGCTATAACGAATGGCACATTCACCATGCTTCTAAAGGCGGCGGACAAATCCTGATAGCGATTTCAGGACGAGGCTATTATCAGGAAGAAAGCAAGCCTGCCCAAGAATTAAAGCCCGGCGATATCGTTAATATTCCTGCGAACGTCAGACACTGGCACGGTGCGGCTAAAAATTCGTGGTTTCAGCATATAGCCGTTGAAGTTCCCGGTGAAAACACAAGCACAACTTGGCACGGATTTTTACCGGCTGAAGAGTATGCGAAACTAAAGTAGGAGATGAATGAGCGTGAAAACACGAAATTTAGGGAGAAATTTAACCGTCTCTGAAATCGGTCTTGGCTGTATGACTATCGGCAAAGATTACAGCGAAAACTCGAAACGTGAAGCAATTAAAATAATCCGCAGAGCTTATGAACTAGGCGTAACAATGTTCGATACAGCAGAACTTTATGCAGAAGGTAAAAATGAATCACTCGTCGGAGAAGCGTTACATCCTTTCAGAGATAAAATAATAATCGCGACAAAATGCGGAGTCATGTTCGAGTCAGGACACATCAGCGGCAATGTCAGCGGTAAAATGATCATGGACAGCAGACCCGAAACGATCAGGAAATCGCTTGAAGGTTCGTTGAAACGTCTTCAGACAGATTATATTGACCTTTATTACTGCCACAGATTTGACAACACAACTCCAATGGAAGAAACCTTAAGAACTCTTTCGGGACTTGTTGATTCCGGAAAAATCTTATATTACGGCGTAAGTGAGGAATGGAGCGCTGCCCGTATTACGGAAGCGGAAATAATAATTGAAAAATACAACCTTCATCCGCTTACGGTAATTCAGCCTCAGTATAATATGGTCGATCGCTACATTGAGCATGAAATTGTGGATGTATGTAAAAAGTACGGTATTGGAATAACACCGTTTTCGCCGCTTGCGCAGGGACTTTTAACGGGTAAATACAAAAAAGGCGAACCGTTCCCTGAAGGATCGCGTGCAATTTTACAGGCAGACCATCAGGTAAATGCCTTACTTACAGACGAAAACCTTGATAAGGTTGAAAAGCTCTCAAAGATTGCAGAGGAACTTGGCACAACAATGCCTTGTCTTGCCCTTGCTTGGATTCTTAAAAAGCCAATGATAAGCTGTGTGATTGTAGGAGCCACAAAGGCTT
>CALBPU010000016.1 GCA_937899395.1 uncultured Fretibacterium sp. | reverse complement strand
CGCCTGCGGTGCTGACATAGTTGAAATTAACACAATCCGTAAACATCTTTCAAGCGTTAAAGGCGGAAGGTTCGCTGAACTTTGTAAACCTGCTCATGTTTTTATGGTAGTTTTGTCAGACGTTTTGGGAGACAGGCTCGACAGTATCGCTTCAGGCCCTGCTTGGAACGATGATTCAACAAGTGAACAGGCTCTCGAAATCGTCAAAAAATACAGCCTCAACGTTAAACCCGAACTCATGAAAATTTTATCAACCGAAACTCCTAAGACACTTGATAATGTTACAGCAGTTATTACCGGAAGCGTTACGGCATTGTGCAAAGCTGCCTGTGAATTTGCAAAATCAAAAGGCTATAATCCTTTGCTCCTTACTACAACAATGACATGTGAAGCTCGTGAAGCAGGTTCATTCATGGCCGCAATAGCTCGTGAAGTTTTAACATCAGGTCAACCTGTTAAAGCTCCTTGCGCAATTATTGCCGGAGGTGAAACGGTCGTTCATTTAACAGGCAAAGGAATGGGAGGACGTAATCAGGAATTTGCATTAAGTGCCGCTGTAGGTATTTCAGGATTGGATAACGTTGTAATAGCGTCGCTCGGTTCTGACGGAACTGATGGGCCTACTGATGCCGCAGGTGGAATTGTTGACGGAAAAACCGAAGCAACATTAAAAGCTAAAGGCATAAATATTCCCGATGTCCTCAAAAACAACGACGCTTATAACGCATTAAAATCTGCTGATGCCCTGTTAATGACAGGCCCTACAGGCACTAATGTTAATGATGTCGCAATGGCTTTAATCGGCTAAAGATCTCTGACGGCCATAGCCGTTCCTATAACTCCTGCTTTATATCCGAGTGTACATGTTACGATTTTTGCAGGAGTTAATATTCCCTTATAAATTTCAGCATAAACTTTTTCACGCAAAGGCTTCAATAATTTTTCTCCCTGTTTCGCAACTCCTCCGCTTAAACCTACTACTTCAGGCTGAAGACCGTCGATTAAATTCGCAAGTCCGCAAGCAAGATAATCAAGATATTCATCAATTAATTTTTTCGCAACTTCATCTCCCATTTCAGCAGCGTCAAAAACTGTTTTACCGTTTACTCCGTCCTTGTTTCCGATTTTCGCTAAAGTGCTTTCAGGATATTCAGCAATTTTTTCCTTTGTCATATTTATTAATCCCGTCGCTGAACAATAGCTCTCAAAGCAGCCTCTTCTGCCGCAATTACATGGCCGTCCGTTATGCTTTATAACCATGTGCCCGAATTCCGAACCTCGCAAAATTTTTTCGTTGATTACAATTCCAACTCCGACACCTGTTCCAAGAGTTACAATAATTGCACGCTTAGCTCCTTTGGCACTTCCTGCAATAACTTCTCCCAATGCAGCAGCGTCAGCATCATTTTCGATTACTGAAGGGACTTTTAACGCTTCAGTCATTTTGTCGCAAATATGAAAATCTTTCCAGCCTAAATTATTATTGTAAATAACTACGCCTTTCTCAGAATCCATTACTCCCGGTGAACCCATTCCGACTGCTTTAATATCGCTCAAATTTATTTTTGCGTTTTCAGCAGCCTTCTTTACGGCTCCCAATATGTCCTCGAAAACAACGTCCTGCGGTCTGTCAGCTCCCGTAGGTGTGTCAGCTTCTCCGTAAATATCTCCGTTATAATCAACTATTCCTGCCTTAATATTCGTTCCTCCGATGTCTACTCCTGCGAAAAACGGCATTGATTTCAGCCTCCTTAAATCTGAATTTTTTGTTATTATATTATAAAAAACGGAGTTGATTTTTAATGAAGCGCAAAATTTTCATACTAATATTATTTTTAATCGGAATTGCTCATTTATGTTTTGCTGATGTCAAAGAATTTACACGGGCTACTATGTCCATGAACACTTTAATCAGTATTAAGGTTTTTGCTCAGGACAATAAACCCATAACAGAGGCTTTCAAACTTTTGGATATTCTCGACAAAGAGCTTTCAATGTACAATTCATCATCAACAATTTCACGAATTAATTCAAATGCAGGGCATGAAAAAATTTCTGTTCCTGATGAAGTCTTGGAAGTTATTAAAGATTGTTTGAGAGTTTATGAAATGTCGGACAGCGTTTTTAATCCTTTAATAGGGTCTGTAACTAACCTGTGGAAAATTAATCAGGCCGATAACACTATTCCTTCTCCTGAAAGTCTTGATGAAGCCGTTAAGCTCTCAGATATTTCTAATCTTGAAATCGAAAATAATTCAATATATCTCAAGCATGAAGGCTGTATTTTGGATTTAGGAGGAATTGCGAAAGGTTATGCTAGCAAAAAAATTTCTGATATTCTCAAAGCTAACGGAGTTAATTCGGCAATTATAGATTTAGGAGGAAATGTTCAGGTATTGGGGAAAAAAATTGACGGCTCAAACTGGAACATCGGTGTTAGAGATCCTTCAAATGCCCGTGGAAAACCTGCATTAGTTTTAAGCCTCAATGATACCGCTGTAATAACTTCGGGAGGCTATGAACGTTTCAAAATCGTAAACGGAAAAAAATATTCGCATTTCTTCGACGTTAAAACAGGTCAATCAATCACTAACGATTTACTCTCAGCAACTGTTGTAACACCTGACGGAAGTTTAGCTGACGGATTAGCGACGGCTTTTATGGCAGCAGGTTTTGAGAGGTCATTGGAAATCATGAAAAATATTCCTTCATCGACGGGTGTAATTTTAATAAGGCTTGTTGACGGAGAAATAAAAATTTACGCGACCGAAAATTTATTGCAATCAATTTCGAGAGCCTTATACGACGTTTTTGTTATGTAAAATCATACTCAATTCCATAAGCTCGTCTGAAGTTGCTTTACCGCTTAAAAGTTTTTCTTTTAGTTCGTTGTTTCTGCGTTTCATTGCGAGCTTTTTTATGTCGTTATATACTACGTCCCATAATTCCGAAGCTGTCTCAAACGGAACTTCCCTCAAAAATTCTCTTCCGCCTGCTAAAAATTCCTGCTTATTTATTTCTCCTAACTCTAACCATCGCTGCTGCAATTCATTTGTATCTTCTGTTAATGCGGCTATTGCGATTTGTTGCGTTAGAGAATTGTTAAGGAGCTTGAAAATTTCCTCCGGCTTAATTCTCAATCTCAATTCGGGATAATCAAAAAGCATTGCACAAAAGGCAGCTTCAAGAGGATTATATTTCACTGGGTTTTTGTTAATGGGTTTATCAGGTTCTTTATCATTCTGAATTTTTCCTCGTCTGCGAAATTCCGATAATCTCGCTTCGATTTCAGCGGGCGGAATTAATGTAACCTCGCTCAAAGTTGAACGATAACGCAAAACATCTTCAACTTTAAGCCTCGAAAGACCTTCAAACAATTCTCTAACCGCTGATTTATTTGTCAAAGGATTTTCGATAGAAGGTCTTAATGCTTCAATATGAGCTAAAACTAAAGGTCTTGAATTATTTAAGGCTTTCTCAAATTCTTCGGGAGGGTTTGAGCTTAAAAATTCATCAGGGTCTTTTCCTTCAGGCAGTCTCACTACATAAACATCAAGCCCGTTTTCCTGCAATATATACATTCCTCGAATAGCAGCAGTCTGTCCTGCCGTATCAGAGTCATAGCAAATATAACATCGGTCAGCAAATTTTGATAACAGGTTAGCCTGTTCCGACGTTAAAGATGTTCCGAGCGATGCAACAGCTTCAGTGAAACCGCATTTGTGAAGGCGTATTGCGTCCATATATCCTTCGGCTAAAATTGAGCGTTGTTTTTCACGGATTGATTTTCGAGCTTCGTTGAACAGATATAAATTTCTTCGTTTACTGTAAATTTCACTTTCAGGACTGTTAATATATTTTGCTCCGTCGCCGTCTATTAATCTTCCTCCGAACGCTATCACATGCCCTACAGTATCGGAAATAGGAAACATAACACGCCCTCTGAAACGATCGTATAGTCCTCTCTTACCTTGAATCGCTATTCCTAATTTAAGCATTTGAGAATCTTTAACGCCTTTATTCCGTAATTCACGAACTAATCCGTCCCACGAAGGAATGCTGTAGCCCAAATGAAATCTCTTAACGTCCGCAACTTCAAGACCTCTGCTTAATATATAAACTTGAGCGGCTTTACCGATATTATTGAAGAGGTTTTCAACGAAATGATTTTGAGCAAGCTCTAAAATTTCACGTTCAGAAATATTTTTTTTCCCGTCCGAATATCTTTGTGTTTTATCGGGTAATCTAATTCCGGCTCTGGCAGCCAAAAATTCAAGAGCCTCCGAAAATTCAAGTCCTTCACTCCTCATAACAAACGTAAAAATATCTCCTGCTGCATGACAACCGAAACAGTAATAACTCTGTGTATCTTCAAATACATGAAATGAAGCCGTACGTTCATTATGAAACGGACATAAACCGCTCCAACCTCTTGAAGATTTCCGCAAGCTGACTTTTTCGCCGATTATGTCGGTGATATTGAGAGCTGATTTAATTTGTTGAACTACATCATTATTATCAAACATAACGCATTATTTTTTTTTCGTATCTTTCATAGTTAAATCTTTTAATATAGTATAATAATACAAAATTTTTCATGAGGAGTTAAAATTTTTCAATGAGGAAAATCAAGTTATTCATTTTCGCCGTTATGTTGTTGGTAATATGCCCGTGTTTGAGTTTCGCCGATGAGGTTAATGACCTCCTGAACTTCTACGTAAAAAAATTTAATCCTGAAAAAGCCTTATTGGTGATTTCGGATAAGCCCGATAAAACCGGCCTCTTTAACGATATTTATATGGACTTAAAAGGAATTGTCATTGATAAACTGAGATTAAATTCTTTGACCGTAAGAATGCGCGGAGTTCAATTCAATGAGCCTTCACAATGGGCTAAAGGGAATGTTGAATGCAAAGATGCTATATCGGTTTTGGCAAATGCTACTCTCTTTGAAAGCGATATTAACAAATCCATAGAGGACAAAACTTTCGGTAAAGGCGATGGACGCTGGCACGATATGTCAATGAAAATTAATCCTAAAACTTTATCAGGAAGCGGTTATTATAAATACGGTTTCCTTGACATCAGAATTGATATTGACAGCAAGTTGAAGATTGTTAAAGGAAAAGAATTATGGCTTGATGAACCTGTCGCAAAAGTTAATAAACTCGATGTTCCTGATTACGTTACGAAAAAAGCCCTCACGAAAATTCAACCCCTTGTTGATTTACGAAAATTTCCGTTACCTTTAACCCTTCATAAAGTCGAATTGAAACAAGGCAGCGCTTCTTTATCAACCCGTACTCTTCCGAAAGCAATGACAGGCGGAATTAAATACAATTATTCAAAATAACAAAACATGAACAGCATCGACAAAAAACGTTATATCTGGGTAATAATTTCAGCGTTAATTCAAGGCATATTGCTGGGAATTTACGCAATTATAAAATCAGGGCCTTTAACTTGTATGCCCCTCACTGTAATATTTTTAGTTCCTTTTGTCTTTTGGCTCTCTCAAGAACATTGGGGAAAAAGGCTCGCTAATTTTCTGCTGGGTTTAACGGCGGTGTTGTTAATATTTTGGATTTACAGGTTATGGTCGCTATATTCACCTGACGGAAGTTTTTATTTTGTACCGTCTCAAAAATCCGATTTAATCCGTATAAGCATGGCAGTATTTTTGGTGATACCGTTTTTTCAGTGCAGGATAGCAGCTTGGAGTTGGGAATTCCCTTACAGCGAAATTTTTTTCCAGTTTTGCAGAAATTTATTTTTGTTGTTTCAGGCTTCAATAGTTATCGCAGTTTTTTGGGGATTAATGGTTACGGCAGGCTTGTTATTTGATATAGTAGGACTTCACAGCGTTCCATTCATGATTTTCAACCCCTTAACCGCTGTACCTCTTTCAAGTTTATCTATAGCAATCTCAATTTCAGTCGCAATAAAACACCCGGGCATTGATTCGTTAGGACGTTGGCTTTTGTCGGTGTTAGCATGGCTGCTTCCGTTTTTCTCAGTGCTGTCGGTGATGTTCCTGTTATGTCTTCCGTATTCAGGTCTGAAAACTTTATGGAGCACGGGGCAGGCAAGTACTTTGATGTTGCTGCTGCAATTCGGGACGATAATTTTAGCGAATGCTGCATGGCTTGACGGCTCTAAACCTGCTTTCAAAAACAAAGCCATAAATCTTTTAGCTCAAATTTCGTTATTATGTTTACCGTTTTATGCAGGGCTTTCGATTTATTCGACAGGCTTGAGAATTAATCAATACGGACTTTCAACAGACAGAATTCAAGCATTGTTCTTGGTAACAGTAACGAGTTTTTGCGGACTTGGCTATGCTGTTTCAACACTTCTTAGGAGATGGCCTCAAAATATCGGCAAGGTTAATATTTCAGCAATATTGTTCGTAATAGTCTTAGTATCTTTAATGAACTCACCTATTTTAGATCCGTTCAGACTTACGGCGCAAAATCAAATTCAGAGATTAAATTCCGGCAAAATTTCACCTGATGAATTTGATTATATATACACGAAATTTAATTTAGGACGTTTTGGAAGCAAAGCTATTTCCGATTTAACGTTACATTCTTCTGAAGAAGTCAGAAATTCAGCGGCGAAAGCTCTCTCAGTACCTCCCGAAGAATATTTGAACTATTCATTAACCGGTATTCTTCCAAAATCAATAAGGCGTGAAATAATCTCAAACTCTAAAGTTTACGGCGGAAAATTGACAAATGAACAAATTGAATTTTTCATTGATGAATTTGAGAAATCAGAACCTCTTAAAAATATTCAAAATTCTGATGAAATAACTTTTGTATTTATGAATGTTAAACAAC
>CALBPU010000015.1 GCA_937899395.1 uncultured Fretibacterium sp. | reverse complement strand
ACTTAAAAAGTAACAGACCCCTCTGTCAAATACATTTGACATCTCCCCTAACTTAGGGGAGACAAGCCGTCCCTGATAAGGGAAGGGGGATCGCTTTAGCGGTGGAAGGGTTTGAAACTTCACAAACTTGATGAAAAAAATTTTTGAGCTATAATCAAATCAATTTCATGATTACGTGAAAGGAGTGGGAGAATTTGCCCTCTCCTTTTTTAATGCAAGAGAATTATATTGATGAATGAAAAATTTTTAGAACAAATTGAAAAAATTGTAACGCTTTTAGGTTATGAATGTGTTCATGTAGGAATAAGAACTGATTTCGGAAGATTAAAAGTTCAGGTCTTAATAGATTCAATCGGCGGTATTAATATTGACGATTGTGAAACTGTTTCTAAGAGAATTAATCAATTTCTCGATGATGAGAAAAATATTTTTAACGCTCCTGAACTCGAATTTTTATCCGAAGGACGTTATTATCTCGAAGTAAGTTCGCCGGGAATTGAAAGACCTCTTTACAAGATTGACGATTACGTGAGATTTCAAGATCGTGAAGCTCGTATAAGGCTTTCAAAACTTTTGGACGGCAGGAAAACTTTTACTGGAATAATTAAAGATGTCGATGAAAATTCAGTGAGCTTATTTTGCGCTGATATTGATGAACCTAAAATCAAAAAAATTCCGTTTGAAATTATTAAGGGAGGAAATTTGGTTTACAGATTTGAAAATGAAAATGATTCGGATAACGCACAAAAGAAAAAACGAAAAAGGAGGAAAAGTAAATGATTCGTTTAGGGCGTGAGTTCGCAGAAGCCCTTGAAGATCTTGCAGAACAGCGCGGGCTTGATCTTGACGCTGTAATCTCCGTAATGGAGTCCGCTTTGCAATCGGCGTACAACAAATTCAAACCCAGCGAAAAAGAAATGGAGGTCAAAATCAATCAGCATACAGGCGATATTACCATCAATGAAATTCGTGAAGTAGTTGAAGAAGTTGAGGACAAAAATAAAGAGATAACATTGAATGACGCTCTCGATATTGACGAAACAGCCGAAATCGGGAAAACAATCAGAATTGAACATAACCCGACAGGTTTCAGCAGAATAGCAGCTCAAACAGCCCGTCAGGTTATAACTCAGAAACTCAGAGATGAAGAACGCAAAGTTGTTTACAGCGAGTTTGCTGACAGAATAGGCGATATGGTCAACGGAACTATATACAAAGTTGAAGGCGATGATATTGTCATAAGGATTAACGATCGAACCGACGCTGAATTGCCCAGACGTGAAAGAATTTTCGGTGAACGTTATAATCCCGGTGCTGTCATGAAATTTTACGTTCTTGATGTAAAACAAAAAACAAGAGGCCCCAGAATTTTAGTATCACGAACTCATCCGGGACTGCTGAAAAAATTGTTGGAACTTGAAATCCCTGAAATTCAACAGGGCATTATTGAAGTCAAAAATATCGTCCGTGACGGAGGTTCAAGAGCAAAAATTTCGCTCTCAAGTCTTGACCCCAATGTTGACCCTGTAGGAGCTTGCATTGGAAACGGAGGTTTAAGAATTAAGGCTATCAGTGCTCAGTTAAAGGGCGAAAAAATTGATGCGGTTGTTTACAGTGCAGATCCTTTAGTTTACATAAAGAACGCTTTACTGCCTGCTCAGGTTTCAAAAATCGAAGCTGTTGAAGGCCATGAAAAAGAAGCGAATGTTTATGTTTATCCCGACCAATTATCTTTAGCGATTGGCGGAAGAGGTCAAAATGTCAGATTGGCGGCAAAATTAACGGGCTGGAAAATTAATGTTCTGACTGTTGAGCCTGATAAGATGCCGACATTGAAGGATATTTTCCATGACGTTTTTACACAGTGAGCCTCAAAGGACTTGCACAGCTTGCAGGGCTAAAACCGACAAAGGAAATTTAATTCGTATAGTCAAAAGTCCTGAAGGCAAACCTGTTATTGACAAAACGAAAAAATTGCCCGGTCGTGGAGTATATATTTGTCCTGATTTAGAATGTATAGAGCTTGTGAAAAAATCAGGGTCGCTTTCACGAGCCTTAAAGGCTAAAATTGATTATGAAAATTTTTGGAGTGAGCTTGAAAAATTCGCCGAAAATTTTGCCCTTAATGAGAATTTGAAAATACGTTCGATTTTAGGGTTATCAAGGAAATCAGGAGCTTTGTTAATAGGTTCGGACAGAATAGAAAGCTCTAAAGAGAAAAAGATTTTAGTTATGTCAGCTAACGATTGTTCGGAAGGAGTGAAAAATTTTCTCTCATCTCATGAGAATTTTATTCACATAACTTTGAACATGAACGTTAAAGAATTATCGGAATTAATCGGAAGCAGGGGCGGTGTCCAAATTTTAGGGCTGCCTCTTAATTCAGGTTTCGCAAAAAAGATTATGAGCCTGAATAATACGAAAGGAGAAAAGCCATTTGAGCGATAAAATAAGAATCTACGATTTAGCCAGAAAATTAAATAAGAGCAACAAAGAGTTATTAGCCGTTCTTCAACAGCTTGATGTGCCTGTAAAATCACACATAAGCTCAATAGATGAGGAAACGGCTCAAATAGTCGAGAATATAATTAAAGAAGCCAGTGAGGCAAAATCTCAGGAGAAAAAACAACGCAGCATTGAAGGCTCAAAAAATAAACCTTACACGAAAAAAAATCTCAAGCCTGAAGAAGAAGCCGAAAGACCTGAAAAAACGGAAAAAAATTTCAAGTCCTCAAAATCCGAAAAAAATCAGGGACAAGGCAACAACAAAAAGCCTCCAAAATTTCAGAAACCTCAAAAAACTTCTTCTCCTGAAACTACAAAATCTGAAAAAATTGAAAGACCTGAAAAAAACGAACAAGTTGTTAAAATCGAAAAGAAACCAACACCTCCAAAACCTCCTGTAAAACTTGTTGAACGTCCTCCGATTATTACAGTTATGGGACATGTTGATCACGGCAAAACAACTTTGCTTGATCACATCAGGCATGCAAGCGTCGCTGAACATGAAGCAGGCGGCATTACTCAGCACATCGGAGCTTATGTTGTAATGCAGGACGGAAAGCCTATTGTATTTCTCGATACTCCCGGCCATGAAGCCTTCACAGCAATGAGAGCAAGAGGAGCAAATGTTACGGACATTGTAATTTTAGTTATCGGAGCAGATGACGGTGTTATGCCTCAGACCCGTGAAGCTATAAATCACATTAAAGCCGCAGGAGTTCCTTTAGTTGTTGCCATTAACAAAATTGATAAACAAGGCGCAAATCCCGATAGAGTTCGACAACAGCTTTCGGAGTTAGGAATTTTCACTGAAGGTTGGGGCGGTGATGTCGGAGCTGTAGAAATTTCAGCTAAAAAGGGATTAGGAGTTTCGGATTTATTGGAAAGAGTTTTGCTTGAAGCTGAGATGCAGGAGTTAAAAGGAGATCCTACTGCAAATCCTGAGGGAGTTGTAATTGAGGCAAGGCTCGACAAAGGTAAAGGCCCTGTTGCAACAGTCATAGTTAAAAACGGAACATTAAAAGCCGGAGACATTGTTTTATTCAAATCGACTTGGGGAAAAACACGAGCCTTATTCGATTGGGCAGGAAAAAATTTGAAAAGCGCAGGCCCTTCAACC
>CALBPU010000014.1 GCA_937899395.1 uncultured Fretibacterium sp. | reverse complement strand
CATAAATCCCGCCCTAAAAATACTGTGTCATATTCTACAGATGAAAAGTCATCATTTACTATTTCAGGGCGGGATTTATGGTCTTTCATCTCAATGCTGCTTCTTGATTTATCATTTGTCCAATCCAAATCAGCATTTGTATATGGTTTTAGTGGTTTAATTTCGTATAAATCAGCTCCGACTGCATCGGATAATTTTTTCGCAACTGCACCAGTAACTCCGCTCGCTGAAAAATAAGCGACTAATTTTTTACTCATTACATACTCTCCTTTAAGATTTCTTTGACTTCTTCGGGCGTTAATTTCCTGTAACCGCCTTCAAGCAAAAACGTAGCCTTTACTATTCCGTCCAACATTTCTTCAGTAGCTCCGAGTTCTTTAATGCTAGTTACAGCTCCGATTTCTTTTATCCAACCTTCAAGAGCTTTCAGACCTTCGTTAGCGATTTGTTCATCAGTTTTTCCGTCAGGATTTACACCCCAAACTTCTTTTGCAAAACGAACGAATTTTTTCAGCCCGTAAGGCATTATATGACGATAATATGCAAGCGACACCGCCGATAATGTCATTCCGTGAGTAGCGTTTGTGTAAGCTCCTACAGCCTGACCGATCATATGAACTTCCCAATCTGTAGTTTTGCCTTTAGCAATGAGAGTATTTAATGCCCATGTTGCAGTCCACATAATATTACTTCGAGCTTCATAATCGTGAGGATTTTTGACGGCGATTTTGCTGCTGTGAATTAACGAACGCATTAAGGCTTCAGCAATGTAATCTGAAGTGTTATCATCATCACCCGAAAAATATTGTTCCATGATATGCGACATAATGTCAAAAAATCCTGCGACCATTTGATATTGAGGTACAGTGAAAGTCCAAACAGGATTTAATATTGAGAATTTCGGGAAAACATTATCTCCGAATACATGGCCGATTTTTAATTTTTGTTCATGGTTAGTAATGACTGAACCGCCGTTCATTTCACTTCCTGTTCCTACCATAGTTAAAACGCAGCCGACAGGAATAATTTTATTGCTAACGTCCTCCATATTGAGAAAATATTTTGTCCAAGGGTCTTCATCGCAGTATGCTGAAACTGAAACAGCCTTTGAATAATCACATACTGAACCGCCACCGACAGCTAAAATTAAATCTACGGAATTTTCTTTAGCAAGTTTGCAGCCTTCATAAAGTTTTTCAGTTGTTGGATTTGACATTACGCCGGGAAGCTCAATAATGTTTTTGCCGTTTTGGTTTAGAATTTTAACGATCTCATCATAAAGGCCGCTTTTTTTCACAGAGCCTCCGCCATAAGTCAACAAAATATTTTTGCCGTATTTCGGAAGTTCGGTATTAAGTCCCTCAAGAGCATTCTCGCCAAAATAAAGCCTCGTCGGATTACAATAATTAAAATTTCCTAACATGATTTTGAATTTATCCTTTCATTTTTGATTATGTTGCGTAAAAATTTTAGCATAAAAAAATCTCCCCTATGAGGAGAGATCTGATAGTCAAAATTTCATTTTTATTTTGAACGCTTAAACATTAACGCAGCACCTAAAACTGCAAGACCCAAAATTCCGAAGCCTGTTGAGCAAGTGCCACTGCTTGGACCTAGTGTTTCAGATTTATTCTCTGAATCTTTGCTGGTTTCATCAGGGGAATCAGGTTGAGGTTCAGGTTTTACAATAGGTTCTTCACCTTTTTCATCTTCAAAGAATGCACAACTTTTAAATCTTCCTTCAATTTTTTGCGCTTCAATAACCTTCATTTCCTCTCCCTCTCCAGATACATCATAAATGAAAATAGTAGTAACTTCATAATCAGAAGCACCGTTGTTCCATGCAAATAATTTTCTGCTGTTCACATCATAGTAAATATTGCCAACGTCCATTGAAAGACCTATATCAAATATATCTGTACCGTCCCAATGACATAAGGAATAAGTTTCATAGGGAAAACCTCCTGACGACCTATTTAGTTTTATTTTAGTGTAAAATAATCCGCCGTTTCCGTCATCGCAAAATTCCCTAACTGCGTCTTGAGTAATTTTTTCAGCACTAGGTATTTCAAGTTTCTCACGAATTTTATACAGCCCAATATCCATTTTTGATTCATAGCTAACAGAAACATAAACTTCACCGTTTATGACTTTTATATCATTGTAATAAATGTCATCGCCATAATGTGTTTCCTTTATGTTGCCAAGTCCGTCCATTCTAATGAGCTTATCTGTACCACCCCCAGGAGGATTAATTGTAGCGACGTAAATACTGCTGCCTTTTACCGCAGTTTCAGAAGCTACAAAATTACCTTCATTATAATGGTCAACAATCTCGCAAGTTTCGGGATTAACTTCTAATATTCCTGCAAAACCACCCTCACCGCCAATAATAATATTATTCCCATATTCTGAAACATCAGAAATTTCGATAGGGATTCTGCTTACACCAGTGGTCGTTAAATATTTACTTGCTAACGATTTCGTCAAATCAGAAGGTTTGTACACCGAAATTCTTCCCTCTGGCAGTCGTGAAGAGAGATCGAGGCTTTCAAATTCGAGGGCACGTCCATTCTCCCCCATCAATATTCGAGTATTTCCATTATGTTTGAATGAAAATACTTGCGGCGCACCGAGAGTAGTTTTCTCAAGTGAAACAACGTGAATTTTTTGGAAATTTCCGGAAGCATCTTGACTAATATAACCCATAGTCGGAGCAACAATCATACGCCTAGTCGCTATATTGCTGTTATCATTGTCATAAATGGTTTCAGTAATTCCTCTTTCAACGTAAACCGCCCGAACTGCCTTCGCTTCCGTGCCGAACGCTGACACAAAATTTAATGCCAGCATTAAAACAATTACACCGCTAAAAAACTTTTTCATGATAAAAAAGCCTCCTATTGATAAAATTTTCAAGATAAAAATTATTAAGCTATACACACGACAACGACCGCCCTAATTATGGTATAATTATAAGAAGCAACATAATAGGGAGGCACATTGCCATGTGCGCATTAAAATACTTTTATCTTAAATATAATTATAGCACAATGTCCCTATTTTTTTGCGTTGTCTTTATGAAAAATTTATGGCATAAAAATAAATGGGTTTCTATGCTTATTGACGCTTATTTAGTGATTTTGATAAAATTTTGAAAAAATCAAAAGGGGCGGCTAAATGAAAACAGTCAATAAAAAGCATAAGGACAGGTTGTTCAGGTTTATATTCGGAAATCCGTCAAATTTAGAATGGACATTGAGCTTGTATAATGCAATAAACGGTTCAAATTATGATGACCCTAACGCTATTGAATTTAACACAATAGATGACGCCATTTATCTCGGAATGAAAAATGATATTTCATTTATATTTGTAGTAGAAAACGAGCTAAATTTATGGGAACATCAGAGCAGTTATAATCCGAATATGCCGATAAGGTTTTTAATTTATCTTGGGCAGTTATACGACAAATATTTTGAGGACAATAATTATTACCGATACGGCAACAGGCTTCAAAAATTACCGAAACCGAAATGTATTTGTTTCTATAACGGGACTTATGAACAACCTGAAGAACGGATTTTAATGTTAAGCGACGCATTCCGAAACGATGATAACGATATTGTAGACGGAGATGTTGAAGTCAAAGTAAGGATGTTGAACATCAATTACGGCAAAAATAAAAATTTAATGGCGGATTGTAAACCTTTAAGGGAATATGCTTGGCTCATTGAAACGGTAAGGAAACATGAAAAAGTCGTGAAAAATTTGGACGAGGCGTTTGACATGGCACTGAACGAAATGTCAGGCGATTTTGTTCTAAGGAAATTTTTGTTTGGGCATAGAGCGGAGGTAAAAGGAATGTTTTTGACCGAATATGACGAAGAAAAAGAACGGCAGTTAATGATTAAAGAATTTCGTGAAGAAGGTAGAGAAGAAGGTAGAGAAGAAGGCAAGAAAATAGGCTTAAAAGAAGGTAGAGAAGAAGGTAGAGAAGAAGGTAGAAAAGAAGGTAGAAAAGAAGGTATGAAAGAAAACAAAATGAATGTGGCTATGGCAATGCTGAAGAAAAATCTCCCGCTTTCATTAATTGAAGAAATCAGTTCACTTTCTGAAAATGTTATTCGGGAACTTGCGAACAATATCGGTGTTGCTGTTGTTGTAGGGTAAAAATAAATTTTTTGTCAACAAAAAAATTAAGGTAGGATTTTTATTTTAGTCCTACCTTATTTTGAATTTTTAATTTCCAAATTTTATTTCGAGCGTTTCAAAATTAACCCTGTTCCTAAAATTCCGAAGTCCGTTGAACAAGTTCCGTCGCTGGAACCAAGTTTATTTTCTTCTTGATAAATGGGTTTCTATGCTTATTGACGCTTCTTTATCACCAGCCTAAAATTATTCTCAATGATTTTTTATGAAAGGATTGAACGATTATATTTGAACCTGCAAATTTATTAGTGCCCAATGTTGAAGATATGAATAAATGGGCGGTGATTGCTTGCGATCAATTTACTTCTCAGCCTGCTTACTGGGAGGAAGTTAAAAATTTCGTGGGATATTCTCCTTCTGCTTACAATTTAATTTTCCCTGAAGCAATGTTAAACGAGAATATTCCCGAAAATATTTCACGCATTAATTCGACCATGAATAATTATATCGAACAAAAAATTTTCTCTGAATATAAAAATTCTTATGTTTATGTTGAAAGAACTTTGTTAGACGGTTCAATAAGAAAGGGAATTGTAGGGGTAATTGATCTCGAACAATATGATTTCACACCGGATTCAAAATCAAAAATCAGAGCCACTGAACAAACCGTTGTGGAACGTATTCCGGTTCGTAAATCAATTCGTGAAAATGCAGCTCTCGAACTTTCACACGTAATTTTATTATGTGATGATGAAAGAAGAGACATAATTGAACCTATGACACTATCAAAACACGCAATGAGAAAAATTTATGACTTTGATTTAATGCAAGGCGGAGGAAATGTTAAAGGCTGGTCGGTTCGTGGTGAACATTCAAGAGCTTTAACAACAAGAATAAATTTATACATCAAACGGAAATCCAAAGAACTTTCGGTTTTATTCGCAGTAGGCGATGGAAATCATTCTTTAGCAGCAGCAAAAGCATGTTATGAAGAAGGTTTGACATCTCGTTACGCAATGGTTGAACTTGAAAATATTTACGATGATGCTATAAAATTCGAGCCAATTCACAGGATCGTTAAAAATGTAAATCCTGATGAATTAATCGCTTTAATGAAAAATGAAATTTGTGTAAACGGTTGGACAAATCCTAAAAATTCATGGCCGATAAAATTTTATTCCCATAATAAAAGCGGCGTTGTTAATATAGCTAAGGCAAAAGGAGCTTCAGCTTTAATAGTCCTGCAAAAATTTCTTGATGATAAAAAATTCGATATTGATTATATTCATGGCCTTGAAACTCTGAAAGAACTTTCGAATGAAAATAATTGTATCGGATTCGAGATGCTGCCGTTTGATGAAAACGCCAAACATGATTTCTTCAAAGTCATTTCACAGTCAGGAGTAATGCCGAGAAAAACATTTTCAATGGGACATGCTCAGGAAAAAAGATATTATATCGAAGCAAGGAAAATAAAAAATGTGGGCTGATATAGGATTATTTTATTGTGCGTTTTTTTGGGGAATAAGTTTTGTCTCAATGAAAATTTTAGTCGGAGTTTATCCTCCATGCTGGATTTTGTTTTTGAGATTTTTTTCAGCAGCAATTTTAGTTTATATATTTTTTCACAAAAGAATACACAAAACTTTCAAACATGATTTTAAGAGCGGATTTATACTCGGTTTTCTACTGTTCATAGCAATAGCAACTCAGACGGTAGGATTAAAATATATCGGAGGAGGCCGTTCAGCGTTTATATCAGCGACTTATGTCTTAATGGTGCCGTTAATGGTGTGGGCAATAAGGAAAATTTTTCCCGGTTGGATAACATTATCGGCAGCATTTTTATGTGTGTTTGGAATGTATTTATTAACAGGCGATGAAATTTCAGGCACATTTAATATCGGTGATTTTTTGACGTTAATATGCGCTTTAACTTTTGCAATTCAGGTTATAGCGATTGAGAAATTTACACAGGGCTGTGATCCTATTGTGTTAAGTTTTGTTGAATTTTTGACACATGGTATATTAGCATTCTTTTATTCTTTAATATTTGAAACTCGTAACGAATTAATAAATATCGAAAGTTTACCTGAATTATTATTCACGATAATTTTATGTACATTCGGCTGTTACATGATTCAAATTTGCGCTCAAAAATATGTTAAACCGAGCAGAGCCGTTATTATAATGAGCCTTGAATCAGTATTCGGATTATTAAGCAGCATAATATTTTTAGGAGAAATTATAACGTTAAGAGCAGCTTTAGGTTGCGCGTTAATTTTTGTTGCGGTTTTGGCAGCGGAACTTGAACCTCTGATTAAAACTCACAAAAAAATTTAAGGAGCTGAAAAAATTTTGCTTACGGATTTTCTTTCGGGTACAAGTTGGCTTGTAATTTTATCGTTAGTATTCGGTTCAGCAGCCCTTTCGGTGCTTGGCGATTCTGTCGGTTCAAAATACGGAAAAAAAAGAGTTTCATTATTCGGAATGCGCCCTAAAAATACGAGCAGGTTAATTACGGCAATGACAGGAGCGTTAATAGCTGTCGGAATTTTAACGGTAATGTCAATATTTTCTCAGGACGTAAGAACGGCTTTATTCGGAATGAAATTATTACGTCAACAAATGTACGACTTACAGTTTCAACTAAATCAAAGCGAAGAAACTACCGCACAAATCAGAACTACCCTTGCTGAAACATCTGCGAGTTTAGATTTAACAGGTTTTGAACTTGACTCAATGAAAAACGATAAACTATTGCTTGAACAAGAGAAAAGAGAATTAGAGACCTCGTTAAGAATCATGCGTGAAGAATCCGCGCAATTAAAGCACGATTTACAAGCTATGAAGAGTGAAGCAATAGCATTAAGTGCGAATGTAATTTTAGCTCAAAGAGCCTTTGAAGCAGGAATGACAAAAGACGAAATTATTTCGGAGCTTAACGAATTGAAGAGGGAAGTAAGATTAAACGTTCTGGCAAAAATTTCAAATCAATCATTTACGAGATTAAGAGATGTACCGATTGAATTTGATTCGGAGACTGAAGCAGCATTAATTAACGAGCTTGCAAGTTCAGATGTAAGACAATATGTTCGGGCATTATCAGGAGAAAATTATACGGTCGGAGAAAATTTAAGGGTAATGATAAGATTGCAAACCGGAACAAGCACGATAATTTATCATGACGGTGAACCGGTTTATCGAAAATTTTTCATGAATGACCGTGAAAATTCAAAAACAACTCCGGAAGATATTTTGCATGTATTCTTGAGGGAACTCCGCAATAAAGTTTTAAGCGACGGAATTTTGCCTGACCCTGCTACAAATAATGTCGGAACTTTAGACGGTGAAGCATTTTTTAACGCTGTTGAGGAGTTGAGCGAAATAAGAGAACCTGTCATAATTAACGCAATAGCTTCAGGTGATATTTATACCGAAGGCCCTGTTGTAATTCAAATAATTTTTGAGGAGTGAGAATTTTGTTAGCAGTAAACGGTTATTTTGACGGATTTAGCATAAAACCTTTAGAGAATATTGAACTAAAACCTAATCAGAAAGTAATAATTACAGTGATGGACGAATTTGTCGAGCCTGTGAAAAAACGTTCAGCAAAAAGCCTTATGGGAATTTTGTCAAAATATGCAGACCCAAAATTAAGAGAACAAGAGGAAGGAGCATGGGAACGTGCAGTCGTTGAAAAATACGGTAATGTTAGACACAAACATGATACTGCGTTTTCTTCTGAAAGATAATGTTTCAATGGCTTTCAAAACAGCGGAGCATATTGAGAATGACAATGTAATAATTACAGTCGAAGTTATTGCAGAAGTCGTATATGTATTGTTGAAGGTTTATTCATTGGAACGGGAAAAAATTTCGGAAGTTGTTATAAATTTTGTGGAACTTGTACATTGTCATGAACATGATGAGGTTGTGTTAGCACTTGCAAAATTTGAGAAAAGCAATTTAGATTTTGTCAATTGTATGCTTTATGCTTATCACAAATTAAACGGAGTTGAAATTGCTACATTTGATAAACAACTTATCAAAATATTGTCAATAGAGTGAGAAAAATTTGCAATGAAACCACACGTAATAATTTACACTGACGGAGGAGCTTCACCCAATCCCGGAAAAGGAGGTTGGGCTGCAATTTTATATTCACCTGCTCACAAAGTTGAAAAAGAAATTTATGGCGGTGAACCTGACACTACTAATAACAGAATGGAACTCACTGCGGCAATAAAAGCATTAGAAGCCCTCAAAACTCCCTGTGATGTTGATTTACATACTGATTCGGGATATTTGCAAAACGCTTTCGTTAAAAAATGGCTGGTTAATTGGCAGAAAAAAAATTGGAGAAGTTCAACTGGAGGAGCAGTATTAAATAGGGATTTATGGGAAAAATTAATCGAACTCACAAAAATTCATGATGTTAATTGGCATTGGGTTAAAGGTCATGCCGATGATGAATTAAATAACAGGTGCGACGCTCTTGTCCATAAAGCACGAAATGAATTTTAATTTTGAGAGTTTCGGAAAAATTTGTCTGCATTTATTATGGCCGACGAATTGTCCTGTATGCGGAAAATTTGCCGAAGTAATTTGCAATGAATGTATTAAATCTTTATTCGCCGAAAAAATTATCACAAAGCAGCTTGAATATCTCGAAATCAATTCTGCTTCATGGTATCACACAGTAATTAATCAAATAATTTCAGAGTTCAAATATTCAGGTGTTCGTTCGTTATGTAAACCTATTGGGAAAGCTATGGCTGAATTTTTCATTGAACAAAACAAACAAAAACCTGAAAAAATTGATTATATTGTCCCTGTTCCGTTACATTTGAAGAGCGAACGATTTTATAATCAAGCTCGTGAAATCGCTAAAGGCATGAGCGAAATTTGGGGCGTGAAAATTTTTGATGGCTGTGAATGGTCAAGAGTTATGCCGAGCCGTGCAGGTCTTAACGCTAAAGAACGAATGAAATTACAATCCGACGCTTTTATCGTTCCTGAAAATATTGAAGGGTTAAATGTTGTTATAGTTGATGATGTTTGCACAACGGGTTTTACGTTATTAAGATTTTCAGATGCAATAAAACATTCAGGCGGCAATGTCATTTTTGCTTATACTCTAGCAACCGTCAGTGGATAAAATTTTATTTCATCATTGAGCAAATCCGAAATATTTTAAGACTGATTTTCCTACGTCCTTTACGGTTTTGACTGTGGTTTTTGCTCCTGCTTTTGTAATTTTAATCGTCTTGTCGATGAGTTTCGTAAGACAAAAACGTCTGGAAACATAGTAAGCAAATATTTTTCAAACCATGTCTCAAAAAAATCTCCGTGCATTGTAGAATATTTTTTATTTGTTCTTTATATGCCGCTATAGTAAAAACACTTAAAAAGTAACAGACCCCTCTGTCAAATCGAAAAAAAATT
>CALBPU010000013.1 GCA_937899395.1 uncultured Fretibacterium sp. | reverse complement strand
AGCGGCGTTTCATCTCACGACTAAAGTCGCGAGTGTTCACGCCGGGGGTCATAAATTTTTATTTCAAAGTTCAATAGGCCCTGTGCAGGATTTTATTTCGGCAGCAAGAAGGCCACGTGATTTATGGTTTGGATCTAATATGCTCTCGGAAGTTGCGAAGGCTGCTGCAAAAGAAGTGAAAAATAACGGCGGCAATTTGATTTTTCCTGCTCCTGAAACTAATAAAGACCTTGAAATAGATTCTGATTTGAACGTTGCTAATGTAATTCTTGCAGAATTTGAAATTGATGATAAACATAAAGTTAATTTCAATGAAATTTCCGACAAAGCTTTAAAAGCTGCAAAAGAACGTTTGAAAATTTATGCTAATAGAGTTTTCAGGAAAATGGAAAAAAGGATTGTAAAAGAAATTTGGGAAATCCAGTTAGATGATATTATTGAATTTTATAGCGCATGGGTTCCGATTGATAAGGATTATATAACAGCGAGAAGTAATGTAGCGAGATTATTAGCCGCCAGAAAAAACATAAGAGATTTTCAAGCGAATAAATGCAAGTACAATGTCAATAAAAGCTCTCTTGATGGTTTAAGAGAAAGTGTTTTGGTAAAAGATTTGCAAGATATTCCTAAAGACGTAAAAATTAAAGAAAACGAATATCTTGACGCAATAGGACTGATAAAAAGAGTTCCTGATGAAAATGACGTAAAATTTATGGCCATAACTGATACTGCCTTTGATGCAACGGAAGTTTTACCCGAATATCCTTACATTGCTTTTATATGCGCTGATGGTGATAAAATGGGCGCTACCCTTTCGGCCATGAAAACCGCTGAAGAGCACAGAAAATTTTCACGACAACTTTCAAAATTCGCAAGACTTGCAAGGGATAAAGTCAGAAAGAATTTAGGCACGTGCGTTTATACTGGAGGAGATGACGTTCTAGCATTTGTTCCTCTTGATAAGGCCTTGAAATGTTCAAGAGAACTTCATGATTTATTTGCTAAGATAATGAGTGATTATGACGTGTCTTTATCGGTTGGAATGTCGATTGCTCACGCTAAGGAACTTTTGAGCGAACTCCTTGATTTTTCACGTGAAGCTGAAAAAATTGCAAAGGGAACTGACCGAAACGGTCTCGCTATTTCATTAAGAGCGCGAGGAAATTTGGGCTTTTCAATCCGTGAACAATGGAAAAGTGAAAGCAAATATGATGAAAATTCAAAGCTTTCTGAACTATCTCTTGATGATCGAATTGAATATTTCGCGGAATGCTTTGAGAATAATAAAATACCGGTTAAATTTCCTTATGAACTTCGTGAGAATGCGAAATTTTACAAAAACTGGAACGACACCGACAAAAATGTTTTGCGTGAAGCTATCGTTAATGACGTTACGAGAATATTCAGCAACAAAGGAATTACAATAAAAAATATCGGTGATTACATAAAATCAAAAGTCAAAAATTCCGAAACTCTCATTGAATTTGCGAACGAATTAATTTTTGCTCAATGGGTAGGAGCTTCAAAGAAGGAAAAATTCCCCACACTGAAACAACAGTAAAATTAATTTCGGCCGTAACTGAAAGATGGCTCCCTATATCAGGCTGGGATTATGAAATCGGGAAACCTAAGACAATGCGCAGAGCTGTACCAGCTGGGAGTGTCTATTTTTTTGAGATTGTCAAAGGCGTTTTTGAGCCTGAAAAACTTTGGTTAAAATCAGTATGCAAAGATGAACAAGATATTAATGACGGTTTTGGGCTTGTAATTTTCGGTAAATGGTAATTAATTTAAAATTTAAATATGTAGCTGATTATTGGATTGCTTGCAACAAAATTAATCGAGTGCTATTCTTGCCTTTGAAAATTTTAATTTCACGATTGAGAGAAGGTATCATTCTAAATTGATTTTACATGACATTATAAAAGCTAAAGGACTTGACGGAAAAAACGAAAAAAAAATTATCGCCGCAAAATTTAACGGTGAATTAATGGACTTATCACGAGATGTTAATTCAGATGAAAATTTTTGTTCGGTTGAAGCTATAACTGTCGATTCTCCTGAAGGACTTGAAATTTTACGACACAGTACAGCTCATTTAATGGCTCAAGCTATATTGAGATTATATCCCGGTACACATTTCGGAGTAGGCCCTGCAATTAAAGACGGGTTTTATTACGATGTTGACGTAGCAGGAACAATAACTGAAGCGGATTTGCCGAAAATTGAAGCAGAGATGAGAAAAATTTCGGGAGCCGGTGAAAAAGTTATTCGTGAAGAAATGACTAAAGAGGAAGCATTGAAATTTTTTGCCGATGACCCTTATAAAACCGAATTAATTTCCGAAATTGACGCTCCTACGGTTTCAGTATATAAACAGGGTGAATATGCTGACCTTTGCAGAGGCCCTCACGTACCTGACGCTTCAAAAATTCATAACTTCAAATTGTTATCAGTCGCAGGAGCATACTGGCGAGGCAGTGAGAAAAATAAAATGCTCACCAGAATTTACGGAACTGCTTTTGCAACACCCGATGAGCTTAAAAATTACATTAAAATGTTAGAGGAAGCAAAGCTCAGAGATCATAGAAAATTGGGAAAAGATTTAGACCTCTTCAGCCTTCATGAAGAAGGACCCGGTTTCCCGTTCTTTCACCCTAAAGGAATGGCAATTATGAACACGTTAATAGATTTCTGGAGACGTGAACATGTTAAAAGGGGTTATACAGAAATTAAAACGCCGCAAATTTTGGATCGTGATTTATGGATACGTTCGGGACATTGGGATCATTATCGTGAGAACATGTACTTCACTGAAATTGATGAAAAACCTTACGCAATAAAACCAATGAATTGTCCGGGAAGTATTTTAGTGTATAAAACTCAGTTGCGAAGTTACAGAGACCTTCCGATGAGATTAGCTGAACTCGGGTGTGTCCATAGGCATGAACGAAGCGGAGTTTTACATGGATTAATGAGAGTCAGATGTTTCACTCAGGACGATTCGCACACATATATTGAACCTTCGCAAATTAAAGACGAAGTTACAAGAATTATGGAGCTGGATAAATATTTTTACACTGACGTATTCGGCTTCAAATATTTCGTCGAACTTTCAACACGCCCTGAAGATTCAATGGGAACTGACGAACAATGGGAAGCTGCCGAAAGCGCATTGAGAGACGCTCTTGAAAGCACCAATACACCGTACACAATTAATCCCGGCGACGGAGCATTTTACGGGCCTAAAATTGATTTTCATCTTGAGGACTGTCTGGGAAGAACATGGCAATGCGGAACTATCCAGCTTGATTTTCAAATGCCGGGACGTTTTGATGTTTCATATATCGGAGAAGACGGCAACGAACATACGCCCGTATTAATTCACAGAGTCGTATTCGGAAGCATTGAAAGGTTTATGGGAATTTTGATTGAACATTACGCAGGAGCATTTCCTTATTGGCTTGCACCTGTTCAAATTAGGATAATTCCTATAGCCGAAACTCATAAAGATTATGCGAAGGAACTCAAGGAAAAATTCACGGAATTAAATTTTCGTTCAGAAATTGACATGAGAGATGAAAAACTCGGCAGAAAAATTCGCGACGCTCAATTACAGAAAGTTCCTTATATGTTAGTTGTAGGAGATAAGGAAAAGGAATCACATTCTGTCGGAGTTCGTGAACGTTCAAAGGGCGATTTAGGTTCAATGAGCTTGGAAGAATTTGAGAATTTATTGTCAAAGGAATTTAATCCTATTCATTAAAAATAAATGCGGCAGGTCTTATAATAAGGGTCTGTCGCAAAAATTTTCTATTGAGCTTGAAGCCTAGCGTTATTTTCCTCGATTAATTGTTTTGCAACTTGCTTTACATCTTCAAGAGTAACTTGAGGATTGCGAAATTCTCTTACTATCGGAATTAATGCCAATGATGCTAACATCACGCTAACAATAGCAAATATCCAATAAACTATTGTCTCAATTATTGATATTCTGTGATCTAACTCGCTCACACGAATTTCAAGTACCCTTATTTCGGTTTTCAAGTTATTAATTTCATCAAGTACATTTTGAAGTTTTGTTCCTATTTCGTCTTTGAAAACAGAAATTTCACCTCGTATTTCGTTGCGAAATTTCTCATTCTCTGATCTCATTTCGCTGCGAAATTTCTCATTTTCAGCCTTCATTTCCATGATGGCCTTCTCAATTAACGCCTCCATTCTGTCCATTCGAGCCTCAAAAACATCTTTACGGACATAAATATCTTCCGTTTCTGCTCCGTATGTTACCGATGACATTAACAAAATCAAAATTAACATTGCAAAAATTTTTTTCATGTTGAGCACCTCCTAAAAAATATTTTTATTATTGTGAACCTCCTTCGACTAAAGTCGAAGGCTTCGAAAGGATAAACATCCTCGTCCA
>CALBPU010000012.1 GCA_937899395.1 uncultured Fretibacterium sp. | reverse complement strand
CTGGGAAAACCGCCATTTGAAAAATGTTGTGGATTGGTCAAGGCTTTTTCCGTTTTGCCCGATTTGGGAAATTTCGCCAATCCGTCAACGAACGCGTATCCCACCGGGCAAAAATAAAAGAGGCCACCGCCCTCGCTATGGTCAGTAGGTCGCTGGGCAATGGGTCTCTTCAAATTATCCCTATGGTTGGCAAAGGATAACCGGGGATGCCACTGTTCATGGATGGCACTGCCCCCTATCGCTAGGGTGCACAGATACGTCGAAGGGACGCCTATGAACCGGCCCCGTCTGAAAGGAGGCCCTCTCCATATCTGCCCTATGCCCGACTTCCTCCGAGCCTTTGGCCCGGCATGCATAGGGTGAATGGCCATACAAGGATTGATTTTCCTCCTTTACGCCTACTGCCGCTCCTCGGGCAATAGGCGTAAAGGAAGAACCCAGGCGGTCAAGGTCCTGGGTAAATCCTCTATGTGTATATCAAATGTGAATTATTGCTCTTTCCTTTTCCTGAGGAGGAAGAATGCGCCTACGGAAAGGAAGGATGAGGCTGAGATGATGACGAGGGGCTTTATGTTCATGACGGCAAGAGCTTGCCCGACAGACTTGTTGAAGCTCATTGTCAGGTAACGGCAATGTTGAGAGTGCCGGGCTTCCTGAACAGTCAGACTAAGGGAGTCGATTTATTTAATGCCGAACAGAAAGTTCGGATAGTTTTTTATTCCGAAAAAAAATACGGTACGGGCGAAATCGTCTTTGAACTTCATATGCCGAAATATAAAATTCTTGAATATCGCAAGGCAAAAAAAAATTTCTCCCTTTTCTGTGATAAAATCTTTTTGCCAAATAAAAACAAAAAGGAGAATTTAGTGAATTATATCACGGAAACGGGACAGGAAAATAAAAGAAAAATAGAAGCGGCACTAAGGACACACCATAATCCGCGTGGCGAAGCGACTTTTATTTACGTCCAAAGAAAAAATATCGAGAAAAAAGCCCGGACGGACAGGCGGTTTTTCTACGACAGTTATTCAGCTTCGGAGCTTGAAAAATTCGTGCGCCGTACAGACATAAGCACTTGCGATTTTTGGGCAACGGCGGCTGAATATACGTTCGGCTTTTCAAAAATCAAAGAAAGAAAAATTTTACGGACTCGCGAAAATGGTGAGCAATACGAAGAAATAAGGCGCGGCCTCATCAAGCGTGAAAAATGGATCGAGGCGATTCAGCTTAATTTCCTGCACCTGAATTTTAGGAAGTCCGAACTCGGTTATATTCCGACACTTGAACAGGCGAAAGAATTAATTTACGCACGTTGCGAAGATTTTAATCTCCCGAAGCCCGTAATCGTTGACACTGGCGATAACTGCGAAACGCTCGAACTTCGCTGGCCGTGGAAGAACGCGATGAAAAATTGCGGAGAACGCGATGACCCTAAAATAATGTATCCGAGATTTAACAAAAAATTTGACGATATGCAGGATAAATTATTCAGTTTGTTCTGGGATTTCGGGGTTGACGAGAAACAATTAAAAGCGACTTCAATGTTGCGCGTGGTCGGAACGCCGAACACGAAAACGGGAAAAATTACGAGCATATTCAGCGATGCCGATGAAATTCTGACTTATGAAGAATTTGCACAGCGTCTTGGCTTGAATTTCGGCAGGGCTGTTAAAACCATAGCTTCTGACAATGCCGTAATTGAAAACAGAAATAAGTCAGTAGTTGCAACGACTTTCAGCCGTGAAATTGAAAAAATTAACGCGCCTGTGGAAAACGAGCATACTCCGAAGCTGAATGACGATTTATCGCGTCTTCATTCGGGCAGTAATTATTGGGCTTGTCTCTGCACTGAAAATAAATTGTCAAAAGGCGAACGCGGCAAATGGACTGAATATTGGATTCCGGCTGATAGGGTTCACGACGCATTAAGTACACTTAGGATAAAAATTCCTGATTTTGATGAATTTAATGTTTACGTTTCACAGCTGGAATTTTCAGAGCGTTGCAGAAAAGTCGAGAACGTTGCGGCATTCAGGGCTTGTTTTGTTGACATTGACGGAAAAATCACGGGAGAAAATCTCACTGCTGACGGCTGGAAAGATTTAATTTTGAAATTCTGTGCCGAGAAAAAAATCCCTACCCCAAGCGAAATGGTTTTCAGCGGCAACGGGGTTCACGTAAAATTTTTCTTTGACAAGCTCATGACCGTGAACGAATTTTTGCGCTGGGAAAAACTTGAAATTAAACTTGCTGAGATTTTCAAGGAAATCGGCGCGGACAGCCACGCAACTGACGGCGCAAGAGTTTTGAGGGTCGAGGGAAGTAAGAACTGCAAGCCCGAAACGAAAGACAGGACCGTCCGTGTTATTTTCACGGGCGAAAATTACGATTTTGAAAAATTTGCGCGTGAGATTGAAGCATTTTCGCCCGAAACAATAAAAATCTCTGAGACTAAGCCGGAGGTTTCAACTCAACCTGCGGTGAAAAAATCGACAGCGAAGTCGCAACCTAAAAAAGCTGTTCCTGAAACAAAAACTTCGAGACAAATTTCAAAACCGCAGAAGCCTCAGGAAACTCTGACGGACGAAAAAGAAGCAGCACAGATCCGTAAAAAATATGAAGACTACGGCAAGACGTGGTTCTATTTATCCGACCTTACGGCAGGAACTGATGAATGGATTTCAAAATCAGATTTTGTTTCTTACTCGAAAAAATTAGACAGGAAACACAGAATCGAGTGTTCAATCGTTGAATTTAAGTCGAAGAACCGCCACGACAGACGGCAGGTAATAGAAAATTTCTATTTCAATTACGTTACTCTGAGCAGATGTCCGGGCAAAAATCTCGAAGAAAAAATCAGGAAAATTAAAGAACATTGCCGTAATTACCGCGATACTGGAATCCCCGAACCGAACCGAATCGTTGAAGACGGAAATAATTTAATTTTATTATGGCGTTATTCAAAAGAGCGCACTGGTCAGGAATTGCGCGGAGTTGCTTTGCAGAGATGGAAAGCGGTTCAGGAATATTTGAGCCGTCATTTTGAAAACTGGGGCGCGCTCGATAACCCCGAATGTTTGAAAGCTACCTCACCCCGATTGACTACGAAAGCTTTAAGGAATCCGGCGGCATTGAATATACTGCGGACGTTATCTGGGGGCTTCAGCTCCAAGTCATTAACGACGACATTTTCGACAAGGAAGCAAAGCTGAAGCAGAAACGCGAAAAAGTCAAAGCCGCCAAGAGGGCGACACCGAGAGACATTGAGTTCGTGTGCCTCAAAAATCGCTACGGTGAAAGCAACTACTCCTGTCAATTTCATTACTACGCTCAATTCGATTATTTTGTCCCCGTAGAAGCCCCCAGAGAAGATTTTAGTTACAATACGAGACTTTAATCGAAATATTTCCACACTGCTTGGGGGCACTCCTCACCCAAATTTTTCAACAAATCTGACGCTACCAAATATTGAATAACTCCATTATATAATTCCACAGTTCTAAGATTGGGGAATTCCATCCTTCATTGTGGAAGCACTTGATTTAACAGCAAATTTAATTGAGAAAGACATTTTTATTGCCACAGTACTTGGGAAAACACGAAGTCATCAGTGTGGAATTATTTTTTTCTGTGGAATTATTCTTTTCTGAGCCAGTAAAGAGGTTGGGTTTTTAAACCCAACCTCGATGGCTCTAATAAGCTTATAAAGCTTATTATACTTATCTAAAAATCGGCATCCTCGTAAAGTCTTGTGGCGCAACGCTTTTAGTGTAAAAATTTTGGGGTTTGGTAAAACGTTTTGCACCCTTCGTTTATGGTGGGATGTCTAGTTTGCCACTTTATTATTGTGGGTAATTTCATTTTAAGTATTTACAATTGAGAATAATTTCGTATGGTGTTCTTCCCAATTTTTTTTCCGAGTAGTCAAGAAATTTTATATCTCCGAAAATTGAACCCTTCCATGCGTCTAAAATTGCTTTGATCTTCTTTCTGAAGAATAATTTATATTGTTTACCAGCTTCTTCATATCCGAAATCATGGTAAAGAGTGTCATATTTTATTGCGTTGCTTAGGCTCTTCACTGCGATTATTCTCCTCAAGAGATAATGAAGGAGTGTCATGCTTTCTTGATTTTCATGTATTCCTTTGGCGAAAGGTTTTTGAAGTAGCGTAATATCGACTTTGCTTATTTGATTTTTATGATTGGCATATAAATATAGTGGTGGTGTTTTATATATATGAATACACGCAACTTCGGTGCCATTTAATTTAGCTTGAACCATGTCGCCCGGCAAAATAGTGCTGTGGTATTTGAAATTTTTGAGGTTAGGGTATATTACGGCTTCTTCACTAGCGTCGATTGTGATGTGAGTGAAGAGAAGTTTTATCAGGCTGTTGTTGATTTCTTCGGAATATTTGGGCGTTATACGTTTATTTATGTTGCCGGTCATAACATGAAAAACCATGGCTGTGGTGATATACTCGTTGTGTCCTTCAAAATATAAAGTATTGACGGCATCAAGAACTATTTTGTCAAAAGGCGCAAGTTTTTCTGTACCGTGTATACTGAGCCCTTTCTCTTTCATTGCTTTAGAGTCGAAGTTTATCGAAACAAGAGCGTTGATTTCTTTCTTGCTGCCCTTCCTTTCCATGGCAATTCTTTGGAGGTTACCTTTGTACAGTGCAAGATTTTTTTCAGGATTGAATGCGATGTTTGATACTTTGTTTAGATCGAGTACGATATTGTCAACATAAGACGTGTTTACGCTTATAATATCTTGGATTAATTCTTCGGCGACTGGAACGTCTTGACTGATTGTCTCGAAAATAGCATCTTGTTTGGCTTCAATATTTTTGTCTTGATTTACAAAAGGATTAAGATTATTTTCTTGTTTGTTCATAATATTTTCCTGTGATCAATAATTCTCAATAACTCGTTTAGTTAACTCCACGACATCCATAGCTTTTTGTATATCGTTGGCTCTTTCTTCCTCGTTAGGTTTAAGTATTTGAGTGTCAATATGTATAAATTCATTTAGAACTTTTATGGCATCATTTTTGTCTTTGAAGTCTTTAATATAAATATTATTTTCTAAAGTTTCTCTGAAAGAATTTGCGAAATTTTGTAATCGTTTGATTTCATTTTCGTGATGTTCCATACCAGGAAGCAATGGTGTGAGGTCAAACAGTGTGATTTCTTGAATTTTTTCGAGTCGTAAGGAATAACTATAAAGGCTCTTCATAGCAAATGCCATAAGATTGTCCCAGTTAGGTATGAGAGTGTCTGCAATTTGTTTTATGCTCTGATTACAAGCTACCTTACTTTCTTCGATGTCCTCTTCGTTCGGTATAGCTTGAGATTTGAGAGAATTTAATGTTTGAATGTCCCGGTCAGGGATTTGAAGTATAGTTAAAGCTCTGAAAAGACCATGATAAAAAATGTGTTCAAAATGCTCAATCCAATGTGTAAATTGGCGAAGCATTTGCTCTAGAACGTTGTAAGATTTAAAAATCATTTCGTCTTTGCGTACATGTAAAGTACTTCGGAGAAAGTTTATTTCTTCGACAGTAAGCGTTGTTTTGAAATTGTGATCTTTATAACTTTTCCTTTGTTCGATATAAAACTGTACGAAAGCTCTGCCGATTGCTTCAGCAGTTGGAAATTCTTTTCTCAACTTTCTTTGTCTTACTACGGTTAATTTATTTTCCATGATTTTGATCACCTCCTACTTGAAGATTATAGCTGAAAGCTGATTACTGTTCTTGGGTTTGTTTCTGGCGATAGATTTCGAGGATAACGTTGACGATAACCGTTTTTGATGAGTTGGTGTGTTCAGCAGCGTTACGTATTTTTTCAAAATTTTCGGTACTGAGTTTGAAATATATGCGTTTCAAATGCTCGCCTGTTCTTTTGGAAGCTAAACTTTTGCATTGTCTAATTGGATTTTTGGCAATAAAATCCTCGATTTCGTTGTCAGACGTAGAGCTAATGGCGAGATTGATAAAGTTCGTGAAATGAGCGTTGAGCTTAGAAGCTTCAGAAACGATGAACTCGTAATTTTCGTCAGTGAAAGCCATGTTAATGAACTTGTCTGTTGTTCTAGAAGTATTCGTGTCTATACCTGTTGATTGAGTTGTATTATTTTTGTTAATCAAAAGAAAGCCGCCTTATATACATAGAATATATTTATAACATATATATTTTACATCAGCGTGGCTTGAAAGTAAATAATAGGGTATGAATAAGTTTCAATCGAAAATTTTTGATGAAAAAAAAATTTGTTAAAGTGATGAGTTTTCCCAACTTTGAAGAAGTTAAATATCAGACGTTTTAGAAAATATTGAAAAGCTTGTTTTCAGAAATTTTTTCGATTAAACCAGAAAATTTTTATTTAGGGAGTTTTTTTGAAATGTCTAATAATATTAATTTTTATGGAGGTAATTGTGATGATTAATTGGCAATTTAAGAGAAATAGTGATCGGCGGAGTTATGAAGCACTTCCGTCAGGTGTTTATCAGGTTCAGATCGAGAGAGCAGAAGAGGCAGTCAGTGCATCAGGGAATCAGATGATTCAAATGGTTTTGAACGTATTGGGGCATGACAATAGAGTGAGACATTTTATTACTTTTAGCCCTAAAAATCGTTTTATGGTGAATAAAGCCCTCAGTGAAATTTATTCATCGTTTGATATACCAGAGGGCAATCTCGATGAAAAAACGTGGGTAGGTCATGTAGGCGTGGCGCAGCTTGAACCTGATGAGTTCCATGTAAGGCCGTATAATCGTGTTGCGTATTTTTTAACGAAGCCCCAGCAAATGAAACTTGGTATTTCCTTAGAGGAATCCGACGAAGCCGTTGTTTAGGAAGAAGACGAAGAAGAAGAGTATTATTCATCTCGAAAACCACGTCGGAAATCATCATTTGATTGCTTGTACTACTAAGAGCTAATTTCATTAAGTACTTTAACTAGATTGAGGCGAATAAGTCCTGAAAATGGGCTTTTTCGCTTCTTTTTTATTTTATATAAATATTTCAGTAATTTATACCTTGACTTTTCATAAAAAATATGTACAAAAACACCGAAAATTGATATAATTCCTTACAGTTACAGGGGTTATTCGAAATTTAATTTATAAAAAGTGGTTTGTTAAGTGAAAAAGTTTAAGAGATATAAAAGTGAAATATCGTTTATAACGTCCAATCAGTGTTCATTGTTAATCGAAGGAAGACTACCTAAGAAATTTCGCAATAGCTCAGGACTATATGTGATTCATAACTCGCAAGGTTATGTTGCTTGCGATTATTCTGATCAGGCGAATTGCTTGAGAGATTACGGCGAGCCTCAGAAACTTTCGGATTTGCCAGAAGGCTGGGTAGAAGATTTTTCTTCTCTTAAACAAGCTGTAAAGTGGCTTCTAAGAAAAGAGTAAATAGCGTAATGATAAAGAAAACAGGAATATATCGAGATATTTCAAGCACTGAATATCACGCAGGGCCTGGCTTAGGTTCGAGCCATTTAAGGGAGTTATTAAAATCCCCGTTGCACTATAAAACGAGTATAAATTCAGCTAGCAAAGAAACGCCTGCAATGAAACTCGGAACGGCAACGCATTGTGCAATTCTTGAACCCGAACGTTTTGAGATTGAGTACGTCGAAGCACCTTGCGTAGATAGACGAACGAAAGACGGAAAAGCCCTTTGGAGCGAACTGGAGCAGTCAGGAAGGATAATTCTTAGCGCAGATGAATATACCAAGTTACAGATATGGCAAATGCAATTAGAGGCCATGATTTAGCTTCAAAATTGATTACGGGCGGAGCGTCCGAGCAGTCGGTGTATTGGGAGCAAAAGGTTTACTCGTTAGATGTCCCTGAAATATTGTGTAAATCTCGCCCTGATTACGTGAAGCCAGTGAAGAAAGGTTACGTGATCGTAGATATAAAGACGACACAGGATGCGAATATCTATGAGTTTCAGCGTAAAGCCTATTACAAGTGGTTTTATCATCTTCAAGCGGCTCACTACGTAAGGGGATTTGAGAGCGTAACGAGCGAAAAAGTAATAGCGTTCATGTACATAGCGATTGAAACCGAACCGCCCTATGCGATAAGCGTGTTCAAAGCCGGAGACGATTATTTGAAGGTCGGCGAGGAAAAGACGCTAGAGTTGTACGAGCTTTATGCGAATTGTGTAGCTAATAATAGTTGGCCAAGCTATTCAAGCGAAATACAGGAATTCAGGAATTAAGGTTGCCTAAGTGGGCATAATGAAAGGAGACTAAATCATGGAAGAAAGAGCCTTAGTAGAAACGAGCGGAAACGGAGTTAACCTTTTCGCATTCACAAGCATTGACAGAGCATGGAAGTTCGCAACCTTGCTTTCGGAGTCGGCAATAATTCCTGATACGTTTAGGAATAACCCCGCCTCTTGCCTTATAGCGTTAGATATGGCGAACCGAATGCACCGTAACCCTATGGAGGACTAACGCTTAGAGAAGCGACGCAAGAGTGAGTAAAAGGTTTCGATGCCATTCCAACATCAATGATTGCAAAATTATGGCAAGCAGACCCCGAAGATTGGGAAGAAGTAACCAATTCCGACAATGAAGTCGAAAATTATGACCAACTTCCTATATGGGGAACGATGTGGTCATTCGGAGAGAGCCTTGATAACGATTGGCTAGAAGAGAAAGACGGAATAACGCAGATGTCTAAGTGTGGATTTCGTATCTTCAAGAGTGAAGAATTTGGTTATTTCTTCGGTATTGACGGAGCAGGTTACGATTTCTACGAAGCACACTGGATACCGCTTTACGATGAACGAGGTCTGAAATGGCATGATACTCAACCAGACAATATTTAATTCGGAAGAAATCATGCGAGAAATTGACAGCGAATATATCCTTGACATAGATAGTTTTGTATGTGTTGAGTTACATTATACCCAGTAAAATTTATGAAAAAGGATAAAGACATAAAATTTTGTGTTGCTCTTACTGATGAAGTGAAAAACAAATTAAGATATTTCTTTGACGCAAGGAGACGAGAAGAACTGACAAAGTCGGCATTATTCGACGTTGCTAATATACTTCTTGCTTCAGGACAAGCAAAGAAAGTGAAGATAGCTCAAATTATTAGGGAAAATATTGAAGCTTTGGTGAAAGATTATGCCGAAGAATATCAAGTGTGGGAATGGAAAGCATTGAAGTATGCCAACGATCATAAACATGGTATTTCAGAGTTAATAATCAAGGATATTTACTACGATAAGAGATGAAGAAGTTAAGTATGCACCGTACTTAAAGTTTTCAAAGCAGGAAGCAGTAGATTATGTGAGAAAAAATTATCGTGAAATGTTTGATAAGAGTGATGATGAATGCTGGAATTTTATTGCAAGCTGGTATATTGCTGATAGAAAAGGGAATTTGTATTCAACATCCAATCCCAACGCCAAATGGGATTATTGGGTTATAGAAGGCAGATGGGATAAGTTATTGAAATTAAAGGACGGAGGAGTTACAAATACAGCAAGAGTAAAAGATGTGGATTTTATGCCTAATCAAGAATACTATAAAAATTCTCTTCGTTTTTGGGATATTGTTGTAGAACATAAGCCGCTCGAAGATAATGAAGAAAAGCCTTTTTTGTTATACAACGAAGATTATTATCGAGTCTTTTATAAAAGTCGTGAAGGCTATGCACGCAGGCAAGCTCAATTTTCAACGTTTGCTGTTATTAGTTCTAACGGAATTTGGGAAGAAAAAGCAGAGTGCGGTTGTTTTGGCATGAGTAACGAAACGCCACAAGAAGCTGAAAAATGGGAAGATAATTTCTTTGATAACTTTATTAAGGGCAATGATGATTTATTTTTAACGATTGTTGATTGTCATATATAAGGATTATATGGTGTAAGTCAAGATTTTTTCAGGAATAACACGCATAAAACGGTATAGGGGTCATAATCTACTTGATGATATAACAAGCGGATTACGACCCCAGATTATTAATGAATTTGAGTATCATGATTTCTGAAGTATGTGCTGAGAGTTACAGGCAGTTTTAACCCACGTTATGTATACATGATATTGAATTAATATAAAAAAATCAATTTTTCTTTTTAGGAGGTACTGAATATGATAGGCGATGATTGTGATGACGTAA
The DNA here is from genome assembly GCA_937899395.1 of uncultured Fretibacterium sp. Taxonomy (GTDB): domain Bacteria; phylum Synergistota; class Synergistia; order Synergistales; family Aminobacteriaceae; genus JAFUXM01. Next base: position 9,955 of record CALBPU010000012.1, on the reverse strand, counting down.
AAATTTTGGCTATGAAGACAGCTCAAAAAGTAGCTTTGTCTTTTCTCGAACGCTATAAAAACGGCCCTTATGCTAACGAGCTTTCAACGGACGAAACAAAATTTTTCTTTTATAATAACGACTTTGAAGCAGGTTTGAATAACGAACTGTTCTGGGAGTTTAAGAGATTGAACTTATGGCAGGCAATCGAGAATGAGGATTGGGACGAAGCGGTGAAAGTAGCAATGTGAACTGCGTATGAGGCATTGAAAGCCTCTGTGAATGTTCAAGAAAGTGAATAATCTTGAGCACTCATGTTATTCTTAATTTTCGTCAGGGACAGTAGGGTTTGGCAAAGAACCGTTCTTTGACTCGTAATTCTGAATCTCGTTTCTAATCGCACGAACCATAAGATGATTAAACGATTCGCCGTAGATTGCCGCAAGAATTTTCCCTTTAGCAAAAGTTTCATCGTCTATCCGAACTTGTGTAAAGGATTGATTTGCTTTAGGGAGCGAATTTTTACGAGTTCGTCTTGATTGTTCAGGCATATTTTTCATCTCCTTTAATTAGTTTTTAGTTAAAATATGCCCTTACTTGATCTGTATCCAGTTATATAATTATTATTAGTAATAAAATTTGACTTTTCTCCTATTTTGGACTATCATTTCATAAACTAAATTTACTGATAGTTATAATAGGAGGTCTTTTATGACTCTTGATCAAGTTATAAGTAATGTCATTTATAACAAGGACGTTCATAACTTATTGAAACGATCAGATTTGACACAACCTTACGGAGAGATAATTCAGTTTCAGATTGATGAATGTGCTGATAATGATACTTCTATTGAGAAAGAGGGTTTTCAGATAGGCGAACCTTTCAATGGCGCTCTCGAAAATGCCCCCATACTTTTCCTAAGTTCTAATCCAGCTTTTAATTTTGACGAAGTTTCGCCACGTTATTTCGCAGATTCAGGCAAGGTGTTCAATCCTGAACATATAAGTGCAACGAAGCGAGTGAAATTTTCAGATTCAAGTAGAGAATATTCGTTTGATGAGATCAGGAAAATGTTTATCGAGCCTCAGAAGGAAATGTCATTCGATGAGATAAAGACTTTCTTTAAAACTCGTATTCAAACTTCGCCAGCTAGAAATGATAAGGATCAAACCCTGCGTATTCCCCTTAAAGATGGCGGAACAGTTGGCGTACCTTACTGGACTTGCGTTAGAAATAACACAGAAATACTTTTGCCGACTCACCTGAAGAACAAATGGACTAGCTTAAATCCAAGTCAAAGAGCCAGAGAAATTATGAAGTATGCGGTGTGTATGGAAATCGTTCCTTTCAGGTCAAACGGAGAAGAGGGAGTAGCTAATGCGAATGCCACGTGTTGGAACGATTTTACAAGAGATTTGCTTGATTTGTCAGGAGCGTCAGTTATTGTGATTGTTGGCGATAAAGTTCTCGACAGTTTTGTAAGTAATATTGCGCCGAAAGCGATGGGAACATTAACGGCACGGCAGATTTATCACATCAAAATCGGCAATAAAGATAGATTAATTGTTAAAATAGATTTCACGCAGGGCAAAATTAGGAGATTTAAGGAATTTTTTGACGATGGTGTAATAGCTGAGCTTCAAAATGCTGTTGCTTCTTCTCCATTGGTACAGAAAGCGATTCAGAACCCTGTAAATAGTTAAGGGTATTTCAAAACTAAGAAACTCGAGGATAGAAACTTCTGGCTCAAAAGTCAGGAGTTTTTTTTATTTGTTCAGCTTTATTAATATTGTGTCAGTCCACACATTATTTATTCTGTTTATAGTGATAAAATTACTATCAGTGTTAAAATTTTACCTTAAATGAAGGGAGTTGTTTTCTTGAAGACCAGTAAATTTTTCCTATCAGCGTTGATATTCTTGCTTCTAGTGAGTGTTTCAGCACAAGCCTTTGCCTCCGATGAATAATATGTTATTCTTGATGTTGAAGGCATTGGCAACAATAGGGCTTCGGCTATGGACAGCGCATGGCTCGAAGGTATTCGTCAGGCCGCTGGGAGTTTCATTGATTCAAAAACCGAATTGAACAATGAACAAAATACCGAACGCATTATCTCGTATAGCCGTGGACTCGTCGAAAAGTATGAAATTCTTTCCGTTGACGACAGCCGGGCAAACGAGGGACTTTACAAGATGAAACTTCGTATGTGGATAGTTCGGGATATTTTGAAAGACGGTGCTAAACATGCCACCGCTAATACTGATGAAGTTTCGTTCTCCGCAAGCGATCTCAAGAAGCCTCAAAAAGACGATCTTGATGCAAATGCCCTCGAAACTCGAAATGCCGCCGCTGAAACCGCTCAACGAAAAGCGCAGACTGCTCCGGAACTTTTAGAGGCAATGCTCGGACGTTATAAGCCTGAAGATTTTCTTTCCTTTTATATTTCGGGCAAACCAGAAGCCGTTAAGGACAAGCAAGACACTTTCGGAATAAACGTTGAGATAAGTTTCAACGAGAAACTTTATTACGAGGCTTTTGTCCCGGACTTAAAGCAGGTTCTTGATCAAATCGCTAAGAGCAAAAAAGACGTTACCCTAACAAAGCAACGTGAACAGCTCAGAAATCTCAAGAACAAGCAAAAGCTTCCTCTTGCTGATACTTCCGTTATTTGTCGTGAAGCTGGTTTAGACAACGAATATAAACTTGCTATCTATGACCGTCCGAATCGTTTTGGCTGTCGGCTTTACAGTTTTTCAGAAGAAGACGAGGAGAAAATTTTAGGGTCGCACGGAATTTTTGATCAGTTCTGCGGACATACTAACCGTATCAGAGGAATAATTCTCGAACTTCTTGACGAGAACAAAGAACCCGTTGACACTGTGGAAGTCGATATTATTCTTCCGTTTCTCGTTTCAAATAATCTTCTTCAATACAGGCATTGGGCAATTCACCCGAGTATTCTTAAATATGAAGCAATGTTCGGTTACTTACCGCTTTATACGGAAAGTTTAACTGTCAATGTTCCTCTGACTTTTGAAATGCCTGAAGAGTTTTTGGAAGATGTCAAGTCCGTCAAAGCCTCTCTTAGAATTGATGACGATTTCGTTAAGGCTGGAGTTGAAACACGAGTTGCGCTTAATAACATCACATACGGATACTTCAAGTATGAAGGCTCGATCGAAGATCTTGATAAACGCTTTCAGGATCAGGCCGACAAGGGTTATCCACTCGCAAAAATAGCGGTTGAAACTCGAAACGCCTATAAAACTTTAGGCACTCCGAACTTGTTGCTTGATGAAATTATCGACAGACTTACTCCTGCGATCAACAATGGAAATATTGATGCTTCTTATCGACTTGCAATAATGCTTAAAGGAAATCACAACTACGAAATTCAAAAGCGTTGTGTTGAGTATTACACGAAGTCAGCAGAATATAATCCAGCGGCAATGATAAGGCTTGGAGAAATTTACGCACAGGGATTTTATGACGTTCAACCCGACACTGAAAAAGCCAATGCGTATTACTCTGAAGGATTGCGTTTGCTTTTCATGCTCTCGAATCACGGGCACCCGTTGTCTGTTGCGGCATTAGGGCGTGCTTCTCTTGAAGGTCTTGGAATGAAACAAGATATTCTGCTTGCTGAACAGTGTATCAAAATTTCGAAGAATAACGGCTATGACAACCCTGAATTTTGGTTTTGGGAAAATTACGGCGTTGCTTTACGAATGGTGAAAATGCCTGAAAAAGTTATGAAACCTTTAAAAGAAGTTTATGGACGGGGGCAGTATGTAGGTGGAGTAAGTATGAGAGGTATTAATATTGAAAATGCACGAACATGCTTATATCTTGTAAGAGAAAAACTCTATGCTGTTCTCTTATATAATGGTTTTTTAGGGATAGATATTATCAACAGGACAACAGATGGTACTCTTGAACAGGCTTACTCTGATAAACGATGGATAGAACAGAAACAAGGCGTAAGTTTTATTACCGTTGATGAAAAGAATCAAGTAGTGGATGCTAAAGCGTTTCCTTTCATCGAAAAAAATTTACAAAAATAAAAATTCAAAGGAGAGTGTTATACAATGCGTAAAATTTTGTTATGCGTTCTCGTTCTAAGCCTCATTGCGGGGGCTTCCGTAACTTCAGCCGCTGACTTAACGTTTGATGACTTCATGCCAATCGTTCAGGCTCCGTCTGATAAGCGTGATGAACTACGTAATGTCAAAGATCCAGACGCAGTGAGTGTCTCGTCAAATTCAGAAATTCCGACCATAAAAGCGAAAACTATTCAGGACGGTTTCAACGCCTTTACGAAAAGGCACGAAATGGGAGCAGTAATGATTGAAGCCTCCAACGGTGAAATCGGTTTTATAGCGACCGGCTCAGGAACTTATGATATGGAGATGAGCAACATAACCGCCGTAAGAATTTCTCAGAGGCTCGCTTACTTGCAGGGACTTATGGACGCTAAAGTTCAACTCAGCAAGCTTGTAAAGAGTGCCGATATTGCGGGTTATGACATTTATGGCCATAGTTCAGCAAATGAAAACACTGATGACACTTCAAGCACAGCCCACACTACAGCTTTTGATTCGATGGGAAGTTCTCATGTGGCCAATGTCCTCAAAGGTTACGTTACTTATGACGTTTTCGACGGCTTCAATGGCCCAAAATATGAAAGTACGGTTTTCATTACAATAGCGGTTACCCCGAAAACTATGGGAATGTATAGCCGACCAGTTAATGACACTATAATGGCTCAAAATCTTTCGGACGGAATGAACGCTGTACTCGCTGAAATTCAAACTGGCGTAGTTCCTCCTGTCGGTGGGCGAATTGTTGACGTTCCAACAACGGGCGAAATTGCTTTCGTAGGATTCGGAAGCTGTGTAGTTCAGGACGCAGATAAAGCCGCAGTCAGAGCTATTAACCGCAGGGACGCTCAGAAAATTGCGACGTTGAGGGCAGAAAGTGAACTTTGTGGTATTCTTACAGGCGACAATGTTGACGGTCAAGCCAATTACAGAGAATCAATCAGACAGGCTTTCGGAAATTTTCAGGCGATTGAAGACAAAGACCCCTTGAAAGAGTTTGTGAGTTCCGAAGATATTGCACAAGTCGAAGCAATAAAAGAAGGTTTTAGACAGAATCAGGAATTTAACGAAGCAATTTCAACCGCAAGAAAAGGGCTTTTGCCTCCGGGAGTTACGAGACGTACATGGCTTGATGACGAAGGAATTTTTGCGTATTCCGTTGCTGTATATGTTCCTTCAGCTACGAATAAAGCTGCCGCCGCTGGAAAAGCAATGGACGAAGCGAATTTAATTCAGAAAATTGAACCAAACAAAGCGACAATTACGCCTCAAACAAAAACTGAAACTCCCGAACCACAAAAAGCTCCAGCCCAAATTAAGAGGGGCGTTACAGGGACAATTCAGCAAAATTTATAAGTCATGAAAAGATTTATTTCGCTGCAGTTGCTCATAATTACTCTTGTTGAGGGAGTTTTTATGGGCACTGCTCATTCCTCGGTTTTCAGTGATTCGGCAATAAGCTACGTGAAAGATTCTTTACTTGAACAGGACGCTAAAGAAGCCATTATCGCGACAATCAGTAACGATCTCAACGCTAAAAGCTGGATTACTAAAATCAACAACGTAATTTATTCCTTATGTGCCTTAAATGTCCCGGAGATTAACAATCAAAAAGTCTTTGTGATAAAAACTCTTGAAAGAGATACGATAAAACGAGCTTCATTAGTTGCTCAAAACAATCTTGCGCTTTATCTTGACGATGGACGGCTTGACCGAAAAATTTTCACTGATAAAGAAGCTGCTGATTATGCTTTGAGAGTTTCGTACTTGTCGAAAATTAAGGGATTGCAAACTTCGGCCAATATTGTAGAAAGAGTAGCTGTGGGGTTAGCATGGGTTGGGCTTGAAAGTATTTCAGATATTGATGAGCCTTTGCCTGAAAAGCAGATTACAGATAATTATTGTGAATATCTTTATAACAGAGCGCAAAATTTTTTTAATAAGGGCGATTATGTTCAAGCTCTTGAAACATTCAAGCAAATTCATTTCATGTCGTGGGCTAATGTTAAGGCGTATTTAGGAGCTTCGGTTTGTTTTCTGAAAATGGATCGTCCCGATGACGCTGAGAAATTAGCTTCAGAAGTTTTCTCGGTGCTAAGCAATGACATGACCCCAGACGAAATGGTTTCAGTGTCGAAAATTTTTTATCACAGTGGAAATAAAGACGATGCTTTCAAGGTTTTGTTAAATGCCTATGAAGTCATGATCATGAAAAGAAAATAATTTGTTGCTTAAAATTCGAGATTTTTTAGTTCCCTTAGTTCTGAATGAGCTGAGGGAATTTTTATATATTTTGGATATAATGATATAAAATATTAAAAAAGTCGAATTAGGAGAGAGAAAGTTGTGTATATAGAACGTCATGCCGAAAAAACGATTAAAAATTTATCGAGAATGTTCGGGGCAGTTCTCGTTACTGGTTCAAGACAGGTAGGCAAAACAACTTTATTGCGTAAGGTAATGCCTTCAGCACAATGGATTTCGCTTGATGATCCGATACTCCTAAATTCAGCTCAAGAAGAAGCCTCGACATTCCTAAAAAGTTATTTTCTTCCTGTGTTTATAGACGAAATTCAATATGCACCGCAATTATTTCCGCAAATGAAAATTCTGATAGACAGAAGCGAAGAGAAAGGTTTATTCTTTATTTCAGGTTCTCAACAGTTTCACATGATGAAAAATGTTTCTGAATCGCTTGCAGGACGGGTAGGAATTATAACGTTGTCCGGAATTTCGCTTCGTGAAGAATACCAGATTGATTTCAGCGAGCCTTTTATTCCGACAGAAGAATATTTTAATCGACGAAGAGAATTTTTGTGTAATATTTCGATTCAAGAAATTTGGAGGAAAATTCATCGAGGACGAATGCCTCAACTTGTTGCGAACGAAGATCACGACTGGCAAATGTTTTACGGAGCATATGTTAGGACTTACATTGAGCGAGATGTTCATGATTTAACACAGGTAGGGGACGAGGGAAAATTTTTACGTTTTATGATAAGTGCTGCAGCTCGAACAGGAAGTCTCTTAAATCTTGCGGAACTAGCAAGAGATGTGGGGATAAGCCAACCAACTGCCGAACGGTGGTTATCGGTGCTTGTAGCGTCAAATATTGTGTATCTTTTACAGCCGTATTTCAACAACGTCATTAAGCGAGCTGTCAAAACTCCTAAAATGTATTTTCTCGACACAGGGCTTGCGGCATACTTGACACGCTGGAACACTCCCGAAACGCTTCAACACGGTGCAATGTCAGGAGCATTTTTTGAGAGCTGGGTAATTTCTGAGATAGTTTCAAGTTATTATAACAAGGGAATACTTGAACCGCCATTGTGGTTTTATAGGGATAAAGACATGAAAGAAATCAATCTGTTAATTGAACGGGATGGGACACTCTATCCTATTGAGATTAAAAAGCATTCAGACCCGACATCAAAAGATATTTCGGCTTTTAATGTTATTGACAAAATTTCAGATATAAAACGAGGAACTGGCGGGGTAATTTGCACATACGAGAATTTAACGCCTCTTCGAGAATCCGATAAAATAATTCCTGTAACGTATATATGAGGAAGGAGAAATTTTAATAATGAAGTATGATTTAGAGCGATTTATATCAGCGCAGGAGTACAGTTATGAAAATGCTTTGTGTGAAATTCGAGCAGGAAAGAAGACGAGCCATTGGATATGGTATATATTTCCACAGCTCAAAGGCTTAGGGCACAGTTACAGATCTGAATATTACGGAATAGAGAATGAAGACGAAGCGAAAAGTTATTTATCACACCCGATTTTAGGTTCGAGATTGGTTGAGATTACAGAAACTCTTTTAAGTCTGAAAGAGAGCGATCCGTTAAAAGTAATGGGAAGTCCAGACGACCTGAAATTGAAATCCTGCATGACGTTATTTGCGTATATTTCCGAAGACGGTTCAATATATCATCGTGTGTTAGACAAATATTTTAGCGGAAGTCGAGATGACAGGACGTTAAGCATAATTCAAGGTAGAGTGTTTGGGTCGTAGCCGTCTTGTTATATTACAAAAGGAGTTCATGAAATGAAAGAGTTGCCAATCGGATTACAGGATTTTGAAACGTTGAGACGTGAAAATATGCTTTATGTGGATAAAACAGGGCGGTTATTGGAGCTTGTAACGAAAGGACGCAGATATTTTTTGTCAAGGCCGCGAAGGTTCGGGAAATCTTTAACGCTTTCGACACTGGAGGCAATGTTCAGCGGTCAGACAGAACTTTTTAAGGGTTTGTCGGCTGAAGAATGGGTGAGCAATCAAGTGAAAAAACCTTTTCCTGTTGTGAGATTTGACATGAGTTCGTTAGGAAGTTACTCAACTGGAGAGGAATTAAACGACTCGATTATGAGAAGACTTGAAGATGTTGCTGAAGATAATGAATTACAACTGAGAACTGAAAGAACGAGTGGTGAGATGTTACATCAGATTATTCGTGCTCTTTACAAAAAAGACGGTCAAGTTGTTATTCTTATTGACGAATATGACAAGCCTATATTGGATAATTTGACAGACCTGAAAAAAGCAAACGAAATGCGAGAAGTATTACGCTCATTTTATTTAACGCTGAAAAGTTGCGACAAATATTTACGTTTCGTAATGTTGACTGGTATTTCAAAGTTCAGTAAGGTAGGGGTATTTTCAGCCTTAAATAACTTGCAAGATGTTTCAATGTCTGAGCGTTACAGTGATATTGTTGGTTACACGCAGTCGGAACTCGAATATCATTTTCAGGACTATATCAATACTTCATCGGAAAAATTATCGCTACCTTCGGAGGAATTATTAAATAAGATTCGAGGATATTATGACGGTTTTTCATTTGACGGAAAAGTACGCCTGTATAACCCATTTTCAATTCTCAACTTTTTCTCAGATAGTAAATTCGGAAATTACTGGTATGTTTCAGGTTCACCTACGTTTATAGTTAAATACATGAAGAAGAAAGCTATTCAAGACCCGGAGGAATATCGCCATTTCAAAGTATCAGCTGATTTTTCAGATACACAGGAAATTGAATATGCAGAGCCTGAAAGTTTCTTATATCAGAGCGGATATTTAACTATTGAAAAATGGATTGACGATGAAATTACTTTAGATTACCCTAATGAAGAGGTCAGGAAATCCATTCTCCGAATGTACCTTGACGAAATTTATCGTGTTAAAAGGTACATAACACTTGGGTCGCAAATCTGGGAAGCCTTATCTGAAGGAAATATTGATGAAGTGGTTGAACTTTATAATTCAGCGTTAGCAGGTGTACCGTATGATGATTTTCCTAATCGTAATGAATTTTGGTACAGGTCATTATTCTTAATGCTTTTACGTGGAGCTGGAATAATATCTTACGCCGAAGTCCATACATACAAAGGGCGAGCGGATTTAGTTATTCAACTCAAAAGCCGCATTATCGTTTTGGAATTTAAGTTTGCGAAGAACAAATTTGAAGTTGAGAAGAAAATAAGCGAGGGACAAACTCAAATAGCTGACAGAGAGTATGCTAAGAGCTATGGAGCCGAAAAAAATTTTGAAATTCTGACAGCGGTCTTAGTAGCGAATGATGAGGAGCGTAGCGTAAAAATTGGTTGAAGATTACTTCTCTCGTTGTGTCGTAATCCTTTTGTTATATTTATGGACGAAATATCCAAATTGGGCAAGGATTAACTTGCTCTAGTGTTAGGCTTCTTTCCTAGTATGATCTGCTCTTTTATCCATTTCAGGATTTCAGGCTCATCAGGATATTTCTCTTTAATCTTGTGTATGACGTGAACATCACCCTTTGGCTAATCTTCGTGAAATTTCCTGAAGCTGTTCCCTTTCACTGTCGTTACATACTTCAAGATTATC
>CALBPU010000011.1 GCA_937899395.1 uncultured Fretibacterium sp. | reverse complement strand
TGCCTTTCGCCATTTTTCCCAAAATCATTTCGGGGCGGTTGGCAAAATAATTATTAACCCTTATCCCGTCTTCGTTTTCGCGCGTGTAAATCCAATCTGCCTGAATATCGTCAACTAATTTTTCACGTTTTTGAAGAAAAATTATGTCTGTCGTTACCTGAGTTCCTGCGTTGTCCTTAAAAGCGTTATTAGGAAGCCTGACCGCCCCTAAAAGTTCCGCCCTTTGAGCAAGATAACGTCTGACTGACGGATTAGCTTTATCAAGAGTTCCTTTTGACGTTATGAACGCGACAACTCCGCCCGGTCTTACTTTATCGAGGGTTTTGGCGAAAAAGTAATCATGAATCTTAAAATTTTCCTGATTATATTTGTGTTCGCCGTCAACTACGCTGTAACTTCCGAACGGAACATTGCCAATCGCAACGTCAAAGAAATTATCGGGATATTTCGTCCTTTCATAGCCGTCAATTTTGATGTCGGCTTTCTGATAAAGTTGCTTGGCGATTCTGCCCGTTATGCTGTCAAGTTCAACACCGTAAAGTTTTGACTGGTTCATGCTTTCGGGCAACATTCCGAAAAAATTTCCAGTTCCGCATGACGGTTCAAGGATATTTCCCTTTGAAAATCCCATTCTTCCGAGAGTCTCGTACATTGAACGGATTACCATCGGCGAAGTGTAGTGGGCATTTAACGTTGAGTCACGAGCGGCGTTATATTCTTCTTCGGTCAGAAGACTTTTTAATTCGGCGTATTCTTTTGTCCAGTCGTTATTGTTCTCGTCAAAAGCCTGTGGAATGCCGCCCCAGCCAACATAACGCGATAAAATCTCCTGTTCTTCGGGCGTTGCAAGGCGATTTTCGCTCTCAATGGCTTTTAAGGTTTTTATTGCCTCAATGTTATTGTGATACTTTGTTTTAGCTCCGCCAACGCCTAAATTATCGTCAGTTATGCGGTAATTTTGTCGAGGCTGGCTCGGTCTTTGAGTTTCCTGCGGCTGAGATTTCGGCGTTAAATCTATGACCGTTTCAAGAAGTCGAGGCTCTTCATTTTCAACATCAGAGGCAGAGGCTTCCTCAATATTTTCCCGTGCCGCTGAAAAATCAAAACCTAACTGTAAATCAGCGTCCTCGTTACGATTTCTTCCGCTTGCATTTCGAGACTGTTCATGTGCTGAACCCAAGCTATCGAATTTTTGCTCTTGTCCGGCGGCGGGTCGTTCTGCTCTAATTGCCTCATCAGGTCTTGCTTCATCGCTTTCGCCTGTTCCTGAATCTCCGCGCAGTGAATCAGCAGGTTCTCGCCCAATTCCAATGCTGTCCGAACTCTCCATTCTTCGAGAAATTTCCTGCGCATTCTCCCGTACTTCGTCAGCGGCTGGGGCGGCTGTTTGAGTTTCTGCATTTGATACGGATTCCAAACGTCCAGAATTTTCACGAAAATCATTCCATCTCCTTTCTCCCTCATCAGAGTCCCCTCCGGCAAGTCCAGTTTCTCCGATTCCGTCA
>CALBPU010000010.1 GCA_937899395.1 uncultured Fretibacterium sp. | reverse complement strand
TACAGCATGTTCTTGGAACGCAGCTTCCTGGAATACTCGTACTGGTGGGAGAGGGCTTTCCTGATAATAATTGTGTTATTCGGCTGCACCTCAAAGCTCAAGAGGTCATTATATTTAACGCCTACAATGTTGCGGATTTCTTCAGGGATAGTAATCCTGCCTCTTTTGCCGATGATTACAAATTTCTTTTTCATTGGACTATACCTCCTGTGTTGTAATAGTCGTTATCAAAAAATGATAGTTGCCTTGATTCTTCAAAGATGTATTTCTGATTTGCCGTTGCCTGAGCCTGCAAGTCATAGTTCGCAATGATGAGTTCTTCAAACATCGCACCCGGATTTGTGCTTTGCGCCATGTTATGAAGGCGCTTTACTACGTGCATATCGAAACCGTATTTTTCGGCGTATGATACAATTACGGGATCGTGATTGTAAGTTATAAGGAACTTACAGGAGCCGTTGAATTTTTTATCAATTGCACCCATTGTTTCAAACAACCTTGCGTGTTCTTCTTCTGCAAAATCAATGTTGTTATAATACTTCTCCGTACCACGATAAGGCGGATCGAGGAATATGAAGCAATTATTTTTGCTCTGTTCAAGAATTACACGTTTGTAATCCCTGTTCAGAATACACACGCCCTGCAAGCGCAGGTTTGCATACCAAATACGAGCGAGTTTGCTCATCGGGCTGCGGTTATCAATTGCGAAGCTCTTTCCCGTTGAGCAAAAACTGTAGAGCTGGTTCTCATAAAAGGCTACTGCTCTGTCAAGTTCTTCGTCTGTAACGTCAAGTGCTCTGTCTTCATCAGTTAGAATTTCAACAGGACTGAATGGCTGTGCTAACCTTACTTTGTTGGAATTAAAAATACTCTCTGAATTGGCAGAACACATAATTCTGCCGTTAAAGTTAACGAATGCTTTGTTGTGCTGAATGACTCTGAAGAAATTAACCACGTCGCCGTTATAGTCATTGATGATTTCCCGCTTGACCTTTGGTTTAGATAAGAGAAATTCAGCACTACCACAGCACGGTTCAATATATATGTCGTGCTGCGGCATAAAAGCAAGGAGCGAATCTGAAATGCAAGCCTTATTGCCCGTCCAAGGCAGCGGGCTGACATTTCCGGACATTTTGTTTCACCTCCCATCTTGCCTGAAGAGGTGAAATGCGAAAACGAGGCTGACTGTTTACGCAAATCAACCTCGTTCAGTTAGTAATTATTCAGTTTTTATTTATCATCAATACCCAATGCCTTGTCAGCAGTTTTTGCAGCAGTCACAAGGCACATGGTAGTGATACCAAGTATGGAACCTATTAACATTCCTAATAAGAATTTAATCATATTGTTAACATCTCTGTGGATTCGTCAACTATGTTGACATACTCCGATATGATTTCTCTTGCAATATACTTGTCATCGCACATTGTCACTCGGTAACAAAGCTCTTTTGCTTGTTCATCAAGATTGTGCTTTTCAAGCACCTGAGAAGCCTTTCGCATAATTTCAATTACGCTGACCTCGTCGGTAATTACGCAATCAGGAAGTTCATTATAATTCATAGCTGCACCTCACATTTCCTGCACCGATACATTGTCGGGTTCTGTTTGTTCAGTTGATTCGGGGACAAAGTCATCAACGAATAGAGCATTAAGAGTATTATCGTTCTCGCCCTTCCAAACGAAATCCTGAATACGATAATTACATAACTCATCATAAGTGATGATATGCTCTGTACCGGTTTCACCTAAATGGGCGTGAACAGATTCATGATTGCGAACCTTGACTAAATCAGCGGCGGATAAATCAATATATCCGCTTGGCGTCATAGCCTCTATGCCGTCAATCAATAAATATCTGTCAGCAATTTCAGGTATTGAGAGCCCTTTCAGCTTGTTGTCAACAACTTGATACTGAACGTATTGTAAAACTGTCTGATGTGCTGCTTGTTCATTATTGTTAAGGGCAGCACGGAGACACATTTCCGTTGCTTCATCTCTCATTCCTTTGTTGAT
>CALBPU010000009.1 GCA_937899395.1 uncultured Fretibacterium sp. | reverse complement strand
TAAATATAATGAGGAAAAGTAATGTTGTGTCCTTAACAGGGCTATACAGTAGGGGTGAAGTGGACACGCTTGCAAGAATAAGGGTCGCATGACCAAACTTCTTGGACGAGGATTTTTATCCTTTCGAAGCCTTCGACTTTAGTCAAAGGAGGTTCACAACTGTACAATTAGATATGTGTTATTATAATAAATATGCAATTTATCTTCAGCTTAAAAAAGCAGAAGTTTTGCGGATTACGCTAAAAATTTGAACGAAAGGAAAATTTTTTCATGAGTATTAAGAAACTGAATCAAATTTACGAGGGAAAAGCCAAAAAAGTTTTTGCTACCGATGACCCTTCGTTTTACATTGTTGAATATAAAGATGACGCTACAGCTTTTAACGGCCTGAAGCACGGGACTATTTCGGGAAAAGGCGTTATTAATAATAAAATGTCTAACGCAATGTTCTCCCTGCTTGAAAAAAACGGTGTAAAAACGCATTTCGTTGAACAGTTGAGCGACCGTGAAACAGTCGTTAAGGCAGTAAAAATTGTTCCACTTGAAATAATAATTCGTAATGTTGCTGCGGGTTCGTTCTCAAAACGTTACGGCGTTGAAGAAGGAAGAGAATTAAAATGCCCGACACTTGAATTTTCACTCAAAGATGACGCACTCAATGACCCGTTAATAAATGACAGCCATATTCTTGCGTTAGGAGTTGCTACTGAAAAAGAACTCGATGATATTCGCAAAATGGCCTTCAAAGTTAATGATGTCTTAAAAGAATTTTTCGCTTCAATCGGAGTTAAATTAATTGATTTCAAAATTGAAGCAGGAAGATTGCCTAACGGTGAAATAATTTTGGCAGATGAAATTTCGCCCGACACTTGCAGATTCTGGGACGCTAAAACTAATGAAAAACTTGATAAAGACAGATTTAGAAGAGATTTAGGCGGAGTAGAAGAAGCATATCAGGAAATTTTCAGCAGAATTAATAACAAATAAATAAATGTCAAGAGAAATTCATGATGAGTGCGGAGTGATAGGGGTATATTGCAATGATGAGAATGTTAATGCTTCTCATCTTGTTTATTACGGTTTATATGCGTTGCAGCACAGAGGACAGGAGAGCGCGGGAATAGCTGCAAATTTTCACGGAACAATGGAACTTCGTAAAGGTTCTGGATTGGCGGGAGAAGTTTTTCGTAACGAGACGTTCGAGAATTTTCCCGGTAATATAGCAATCGGTCATGTGAGATATTCAACCGCAGGAGACAGCAGCACTAAAAACGCTCAACCTCTTGCAGCAAGCTGTAGGCTCGGTGAAATTGCTTTAGCTCATAACGGTAATTTAGTTAATGCCGATTCTTTAAGAGAAATGTTGACGGACGAAGGCGTGATTTTTCACACAACAAGCGATTCCGAATCAATTTTGAATTTAATATGTCAGCACGGTTCAAGAGGTATTGAAGGCGGAATTAAAAATGCAATGAGCCTTATAAAAGGAGCGTATGTTTTAGTTATAACGATTGGCGACAAGTTAATCGGAGTAAGAGATCCTTATGGCCTTCACCCTCTCTGCATCGGAAAATTAAACGAGAATGCCGGATATGTTTTAGCTTCTGAAACATGCGCTCTTGAAGCATTAGACGCTGAATTTGTTCGAGATGTTCAGCCCGGTGAAATTGTTATCATTGATAAAGACGGTTTGAAAAGCATTGAGCCTTCACGATGGTGCAGGAAAAATTTATGCGTCTTTGAACTCGTTTATTTCGCAAGACCTGACAGCATTGTTGACGGAGTGAGTGTTTATGATTTCCGTAGAAGATGCGGAATGATGTTAGCAAAACAACGAAAAATCGAAGCAGATGTTGTTATGGCAGTACCGGATTCGGGAATACCTGCTGCGATAGGTTATGCTGAAGCGTCGGGAATACCTTACGGCGAAGGCTTAATCAAGAATAAATATATGGGACGAACATTCATATTACCTCATCAAAAAATGAGAGATGATGCGGTGAGAATTAAACTCGCAACAATAAAACACAATATCGAAAATAAACGTTTAATAATCATTGATGATTCAATCGTAAGAGGAACAACGTTAAGACGAATTGTCGGACATTTAAGAGATTCGGGAGCAAAAGAAATTCATGTTTGCGCAGCTTCACCCGAAGTAAAATTTTCATGTTATTTCGGAATTGATACGCCTCACAGGGAAAAATTAATTGCTAACCAAAAATCGCCCGATGAAATTTGCGAATATCTCGGTGCTGATACACTGACATATTTGAGCCTCGAAAGCCTGAAGGAAGTTTGCGGAGAAGATTTATATTGCAAAGCATGTTTTGACGGAAATTATCCTATGGAGGTACCGATTAATTAATTATTGATGAAAATTCAAGCCCCTCAAATTTTGTTGTTTAAGGGGCTGTTTTGTTATTCTACTCAAATAGTTCCGAAATTATATCCGAAACTCTTTCAACTTTATTGACTTTTACAACGTTGCTTCCGCAGAAAAATAATCCTGTTTCCCAATTTCCAACTTGAGCGTCAACAAGTGCAGCAGCAATACAGAATGTTTCACGTGTTTTTCTGTATCGGCAATGACTTAAACAATTTGCGAAACATGGTTTACTCTCAACTTCACCTTCAAGATATTTTGCGACAAACGGATTTTTAATCGCTCTTCCGGGTAATCCCGCAGGACTGTGAATTAAAACAACGTCTTCCTCTTTAGCATCAATAAATGCCTGTTTGAATCTGTCTGAAGCGTCGCCTTCAACAGTACATGCAAATCTTGTTCCCATTTGAACACCTTTAGCACCAAGATTGAAAACTCTTTCAATATCGTTTTTGTCCCAAATTCCTCCGGCTGCTATGACAGGTATATCACTCTTCATTTCATCTTGAACATATCGAACAACATCGGGAATAGCCTTTTCAAGTCTTAAAGAAGGATCATAAACTTGTTCGATGGTCGTTGCTCCTAAATGGCCTCCGGCTGTTGCAGGTTCCTCAACTACAAAGGCATCAGGAAGCCTGTTATATTTTTTCTCCCAATGCCTTGTTATTAAGCTGGCTGCTTTGGCAGAACTGACGATCGGTACTAAAGCAACATCGGGAAAATCTTTCGTATAATCAGGAAGTCTTAAAGGTAGACCTGCTCCCGAAATTATTATATGTGCTCCACCTTCAGCGGCTGCCCTAACCTGTCTGTCATAATCCGTCAAAGCTACCATGCAATTTACGGCTATAATTCCCTCAGGGTCTGCAATGTCTTTAGCTTTTTTTACAGCTTCTTTAACGACGATTTCATTAACATCAAAATAATTATGTTTTTCAATGGCAAATAATGGCGAGTCATGAGCAAGTCCGACGCTTGCTATTGTTCCAATGCCTCCATACTTCGCAACATTTCCGGCCAATCTAGGCCCCGATATATCAACTCCCATACCCCCTTGAATTAAAGGGTAACGCGGTTTGTATTTTCCAATCTGTAAAACAGGTGTGGACGTATTCATTTTTACAAAGATGCTCCTTATAAAATTAATTATAAGAGTATACCATGACATGCAGAAAAATTTTGAGCGCGTTAATGATTAAGAAGCTGTTTTCACAATCGTAACAATAATGTGTAAATATGGGATAATTTCACCATTGAAGCTGATGAAATCTAATTTATATTCTATCGCGACGATGTAAACGATCATTTCTGGCACAGTGGATTAAATACACTCGTAAAAACAAACGCAGATCATGATACAGTTGCAGGCGCTCCAAAAATGCCACATTGTTCTGAAGCATGGGACGCTATCAGCCGTTATATTTACACTTGTTTACAAGGCGGTTCAATCATGAAAGGCTGGATGGTATACTCAAAGCACTTGAAAAATTTCAAACCCTTTATCAGGGACGGCTTGTCTCCCCTAAGTTAGGGGAGATGTCAGTGAAACTGACAGAGTGGTCTGTTACTTTTTAAGTGTTCTTACTATAAAAGAGAACGAAATGATTTGTTGTTGTTCAGACGGAACAAGGCCGGTTATCTTTAAGGTTGAACGAATTGACTATGAATAATAAATTAACAGCGCACCTTACTTGCGATGCGCTATTAATTTTATTGATTTTTATTGATTTTCCGATAAAAATTTCATCAAATCTTTTTCACTTACAGTCATTCCATTTAATGAAAAATCTTTTTGCAACAGTTCATTATTGATTACAACATAATTTTTTCCATCGAAATTGATACCGTATTCCTTTACCATTAACATTTGAATTTCGCTGAATTTGTTTATAACAGAAAATAATATTTTCCTTAAATCTATGACTTCAAAAGACGATATTTTTGCAGCCTTCAAAGTCCTTAACAATCTTTCTGTTTCGATATATAATCTGTTATCGTCGACAAAAATTTTGAAATCAATATCTTCAGGCGAACTCAAATTAAATTCATCAAGCAAGATATTAACCATTTTCGTTATCTCATCTTCAAAATTTCTTAAATCATATTCAATATGATCGTTGCCGTCAATATATTGATTTATAAATTCTTTTCCCTTCTTGCAAAATGGAAAAATTCTGTTCTCTTCAACAAGTAAATAAAATGTCTGCATATTTAATTTTCCTCAACTTTATAATCAAGAACTCTGTAAAGAGCTTCACGATCTGAAATATCAGGGTCAACAGTTTTTTCAATGTCTTTTAACGTGCTAATTGCCTCTTCAACTTTTGCATCATTAGTTTCGGTCAAGTTCATGTAATTAAAGGCATCTATTGCTTTATCCGGATCATTTTCCATTATTTTCCCAAATTCAGACATTCTATCTTCTCTAAAAAATTCAGGGTGTTTAGCAGCAAATTTGAAAAATTCTTCAACAGGAAATTTATCACCGAAATGTTCAATCGTTAATCCAGTTGCTAACTCAATCCCCTTCAAAGATTTTTCATCTTCTGAAATTTCTTTTGATTTTTCAGAATCCACTTCAAAATTTTCTACACTCTTAACATATTCAGCATAAGTTGTGAAATCTTCAGGATTTATTCCTTGTTCTTCGGCCTGTATTGCTTTATCTCCTAAATCTTCAACTTTTTCTTCAGGACTAATTAATCCTAGAGTTTTAGCAATTCCGATTAAAGCATCACCGAGAGTTTTTAATGCAGTGCCTACAACAGTTATAGTTTTTGTTACGGATACAGCAGTAGCAACTATACCGGCAACAGCACCTAAAATAATTCCTAACATAATTAATATTCCTCCTAATAATTAAGATAAACCGACAAAATTTTTTCAGATATATTGTCCCTGCTGAAATCCTCCTTCATAAAAACATTCGTGAAGAAATCAACAAGTGTTTCAATTCTTTCATTGTAATTTTCGTTGCTTGTCATGGTTTTTCCTGTTACGCTGTCAATTCTTTCAACAAGATAACTCCAGATATTTTTTTGTTCTTGTTTAGGGAAATTGTTAATTTCAGTCAATAAATTTTTACGTTCTTCATCAAGAATCTTTTTCCTGAGATTTAAGGCTACAGGCTCAAAAAATTTATATAGCTTCAAAAATTTCATTTCATCATAACATTTTCCTAAAAACTTTTTGCCTTTTTCAGCTTCAAAGACCATTTTAATTTCATTATCATCAGGCTCATCAGCTTCAAATTTTAATTCATCAATATGAACATGTACAGGACTTTCAGTGTTTTCCGAAAAAATTATTGCGTATCCTGTTTCCAATGCAGATAAATATTCCTTTTGTTTTTCATTCATCAACATAGTATCACCAACAACTTCCTTGTCATCTCTTGCAAGGATTTTGTGTATTATTTTTGTGTTAGTGTTTTTCAGGACTTCAGAAGCTAATTTATTCGGTATTTGATCCACAATTATTAATCCTTCTCCGTATTTTCTCACCTCAGCTAACATATCTGTAAATGTTTCTACAGCCGTTTTTTTAGCGCCATTGTCTCCGTACTCGATTTTTGATAATAACCTGTGTGCCTCCTCAATTAAAGTTAAATGTTGAAAATATGAATTCTTTTTATGTTCGTTCTTTATTATAGCCGAAAGTCTGCTTAAAATAAAGCCCATAAAAAGCGATTTATCTTCAGGCGATTTTAATTCTTCCATTTCAAGAATAATGTTGTTATGAACTATGTACTCAAAATTAATAGAGTGTTCACAGTTTAACATTGCACCTTTAACACCTACAGTTAAATTTGAAAGCCTGCTTACAAGCGAACCTATATATTCAGATTCAAGTCGTTCACCGAATTTTTTGCTTTTAACAACTAATTTTAATTCGGCAAGTAAATCCGACATTACAGGGAAATTTTTTTCCTGTTCATAAGTATAAATTCCCTCAGTATCCCAACCTCTTTTTTGATAACATCTGTAAATTGCTTCCTCCAATATTTGAGGCATTGAGGCTTCCATCGGAAATGCTGAAGTGAAAGTCGCTTTTATCATGTCTATATGTGCGGAAATTATTTCACCTTCAACAAGTTCAAAGGGATTTATTCTGAAAGGAGCTGCATTTTCATTCCCAAGCGTGAAAATTTTCGGTTTCAAATCTGAGTGTAATAAAATTCTATATTCAGTTTTTGCAGGCTCTATTACAAGAAAAGGAACTTTTGCTTCACACAATAATTTTCGACATGTGGTTGTTTTTCCGCTGCCTGTAACCCCTGCTATAAAAATGTGTTTTTTGAGGCTTTCTCTCGAAATTGAAAAAGGTATATTCAATTCTCGTCCTCTTTGAACCATAAATCCGACATTAAAAGAATTATCAACAATTTTTTCATTTAAGCCGAAATCAACGCCTTCCGTTAAAGAAAGTCCGGGAACTTCTCTTTGTGGCAACCCTGCTAATAAACTTACTTCGCTTGCTGTCAAAAACGTGTTAAGGCCAACATAACGCCCTTCATAATACGGACGGCTCAACAGTGTTAATGAATCTTGAGGAAAATTTCTACTAACTAAATATTGATTTTGATAATTTTGTAATATCTTGAAATTATTGCCTTTGCTTAAATCAATTTTCGATGACTTCAAAGGACTGTAAGAATTTTTATCGCCTTGAAACAATGATATTATTGCGGATTTAAGACGATTTGCGTGAGTAGGTTCTTTTGCCATGTAAAAAACTGATGACTTAAATAAACCTCTGCTAAATCCTGTTTTCAATCTCTCTAATAATTCCTCGTCAATGTATTTCATCATTTCGATAGCGTGTTTATTCGCAAGCTCTATTGTCGTAGATGTTGATGTGCCTTTATTTTTACTTGTACTTTCATTTGTGGAATTTGAATTGCTTGTACTGTAAGAATAGCTGCTACCGAAATTTTTGCTCTCTGAATATCCTTCCTGATGATTTATGCTTGAATCGGATTTATTATAGCCTCTGTTTTCACCTTTTGATTTTGAATCTGTTTTGCTCGAACTCTCTGATTTACTTGTTCCGAACGAAATTGTTTCACCTTCATTTGAAGATTTTTGCAAAGTCTTTTTTGATGAAACGTGAAGACGGTTATAAAGGTTGTAAATATTTTCTCTTACTGCTAAAATTTCCTCCTTTTCGACAGGTTCGCAAACGATTATTAACCTCCAATCCAGTCCCAACATACTGTTAATTAAACGGTCAATTCCCTGAAATCCGTATTCGCTGTTTTGCTCGTTAATTGAAGGAATGCCTGTTATAACTCCGGCATTTTTGTATTTTTCAGCAGAATTTTTGACTAAACTGTTAAGATTTTCACCTCTAATTCTTTCAAACTTGCTTCCATTGAAATTGCCTTCAAAGACATTTTTTATTATTTCGCCGTAATTAGGTGCTGAAAGTTTTTTCCCTAATATAGCTCGGTTCTCATTTTTATTTTTCACAACTCCTATATGAAGCTCAATTCCTTTTTCATTGCCCGTTAAAATGTAAACAAAATTAAAGGCTTCGTTATCAAGAGATAACAATACATTTTCAAACGCTTCTCTGTGAGGAAATTTTTCATCAAAAGAAAGTCGGTTTATTTTGTAAAAGCACATTTCATTCGGATTTAAGCCTTCATCTTCAGGAAATCCCATATCCGAAATTTCGTCTTTTATTTCCTCAGAATCAGTAATCTGAACACTTACATCATTAAACAAATCCATTACTGAGCGCACAATATCAAGTTCATAACTCATAAGTTTATCTCCTCCTTAAAAAAGCATATAACGCAAATAAGCTTCAATTATGTATTTCTCAATCATACACGGTGAATCGCCTTCAATATAATTTGCCTCGCAGCCTCCCATACATTTAGGAAAAAATTTACACTCTCTGCATTCTTCATTAAATGTTAAATAATCGGGAATTTTTTTGTTGATAACTTCATCTTCGATTTTAGCGAAAGATTTTTCAGAATGTCCCACATAATGTTCACAACGATAAATATATCCTTGCGAATCAATCGAGAATGACTGTGAATCATCTTTCATGCACGGCCTTATTCTGGGATATGAATACATTTTTGTTCCTGCTGTTAATCTTTGAGGATCATTAAGATTTTTCAACAGTTTATAAACAATGTCAATTTTTTCATCTTCAGTTAATTTTTCATCGCAGCCCGTTATAAAAGCAGGATAAAAAACTACATTCTTATAATCTTTATATAATGCCTCTAAATCCTGTATTAAATCAAAAATATCTTCAGAGTTATTTTTATCTATATTTAATCTTATATGTATATAAATTCCTGTTTTAGCGAGTTTCATTATATTATGAAGTAATTTATAATAATCTCCTTCATTTTTATTAATATAATTTTTTCGCTCTATATATTCATCTTCCGTGCCATCTATTGTTATCTGAATATCGTGAACGTTCCATGCCTTCATTTTTTCGTCAATTATTTCGGAATTCAACAGGCTTCCGTTGCTTATAATGTATGAACTGTATTTAATTTCACGTTCTTTCATTGCATTTGATACACGGTCAATTAATTTCGTGTTCATAAGGGGTTCACCGCCAAACCAATTTATATTTAATCCGTGCGTTAAATCATGGCTTGTTATGAAATCAATGAGAATGTCAAATTTTTCATCATCAAAATCTTTCATTAATGCTCCGGCTTCGTAACAATAAGCACATCGGGCATTACATTTCATTGTCGGTGTTATAGTGAAGCTGAATGAACGTTTCAGATATTTTTCAAAAGCTCCTGAAAGCAAAATATATTTTTCAAATTCATCAATATCGCTGGAAATCCATAATCCGTTCTCAATTAAATTTTCGCTCAAAGAACTTTCTGTGTTACATAAAACAAAATCGTTATATTCATCTCCTTCAAGTCTTATAAATGAATTATAGAGTGTATTGTAGATTAAATGCTCTTCTCCGTTAGAAACATGAAAATTATATTGTGAAGATTTTAAGTCGTGTTGCCCTTTTTTCAGTTCTTCTTTTGTAACAGAATTAATGAAATCCTGAAAATTTTCGCGGTTTAACTCTTTTATTTTTTCAAGATCGGTATTAACAATAAGTTTTAACACAAAATCATTTGCGGAAATTATAGTGTTCATTTCTTCAAGTCCATATTATCAATTATGCTTACCACTAATAACATTCTCATACTCTCATCAAGGATTGAAAGTTCGTTAGCGATATTTTTCCCTAAAGTTTTAATCTCGGCTTTAATTTCCTCTTGAGATTTTAGGCTGTCATCAGTTAAAGATTTTTTCAGCTCTCTAATTTCGTTCAAAATTTCAGTTTTATCCGAATTATTTTGAGCTTCAATACTTTGCAGTTTTTGTTCAAGAATATTAATTCTCTCAAAAAGCTTTACACCGCTGAACAAAGCTTTTATGTTTGCAAACAAAGCTCCGATGTTATCAATGATCCATTCGGAAAAAGTTTTCATATTTTCATTTCCGTGTAAATAATTCTTAAAACGCTCAAAAATTCTTTTCATGCAGATTTCCCCTTCAAACTTTCTCTAACTTTTTTAGCATTAATCCGTAAATCTCGCACTTATAAATAGATTGCATTAATTTTTCCTGAAATTTAATTTCTTCGAGAAATTCACGTCTTGAAAAAATTAAACTGTGCTTTCTTTTATCATGTTCAAGAATTTTAACTTTGATGTTGTAACCAACGAAATTTGACGGATTAGCTCCTTTCCATGAAGTTGCTAAATGCGACATAGGTATAAAACCCTTAATACCGCAAAATTCAACAGATAAACCGCCTTTAACCTTCTCTAAGCCTTTAACGGTGAAAATTTTGTCATCGCTATGTGAAATTTTCGTTTCAATATCTGCCCAACGTTTATCAAATTCATATCGCCATCTGCTGAGAAGTAACTGTGCTTCATAGCCATCTCTTATACTTATAATTTCTACTTTAATTTCTTCACCGATTACAGGTTCGGGAAATTTTTCAACGAGAGAATGATTTGTGTATTCTCTCATCGGTAAAAATCCCTCCACTCTGAAGCCTATATCAACAAGAAAACCTAAGTCATTTTTCCCTATAATTATTCCTGTCATTATTTCGCCTCTGCGAAATTGCAAAACAGAGCCATATTGATTAAGAGCTTCAAACATTGTTTCTGCCCTCATTTCAACTGCTCCAAGAAAAGCCCTAAGATTTCATATTTATAAATATGTTTCATGGCCGTCTCTTCACGTTTTGCGTCTCCTTGCTCTTTGCTCCTTAAAATTTCGTTGTAGGCTAATTGAGTTTCCCTCATGTGATTATCAACTTCGCTTAACCTGTTTCGGATTGTATTATTAATCATGTCCGACTGAGCTTTAACAGTCAATTTAATTTTGTCGATTAACGTTGAAATTGCCTGCCGTCTTACTCTGTCGCAAAAGTTGTCGAAATTTTTTTCGCGCTTTTTATCGTCCCGTTCCTGAAGAATTACCGATAATTCTTTATCAGTCAACACTAATCTTTCGTCCATAATATTTCCGATATGACCTCTGACGGAATTTTTAAGCTCGTCATTTTTGCGTCTTAACCCAGCAATATCAATGTTCAAAGTTCTTCCGCCGTATGAAGTATGATTATATTCTTCGATAGAGTTCAAAAGTTCTGTGAATGAAGAAGTTATATCGTTCATAATATTTTGTTCTTCCCTTTCAGATGATTTTCTGTATTTTTCTTTCATCTTCGCAAGGTCTTCAGCAATTTTTTTAGCGTGAATTTCACTTTCAGACGGGCCTGAATGATAACCTACACAACAACTGCTGACTCCGCCGCTGCTTGAACCGCTTGAGCCGAAAAGGTCCAAAACACTACAGCCGAAAAGGTCAAAAACACAACAGCCGAAAGGGCCAAAAACACTACAGCCGCCGCCAACGCCCATTTAACGCACCTCCACTTTATTTTTCATTATTTCCAACATTTCAGCAGGAGAAACTATAAACTTTTTTGCAGGATAATGTTTTTGATTTCCTGTAATTAAATAAGCGTCTTTTTCCATTGCAACCTCATAAAAAATTAAATCGTCTTCATCAATAAAAATTTCTTCAGTAGGCTCAGGAAATACCTCAACGCCGAATTGCTTTATAGCCTTCAGTATCTTTTGAACTGCATATTCACCAAAATGAAATTTTTTACGATGAAGGACTTCGTTATATTCATCTATAATATCCTGATGAAACAAAGGTATAATTTCACCCGATAAAACAGCCGTCATTATCCGTACTGTAGACGATTCTGAATTTTTAGTTAGCAATGCAGCTATAATCACGTTAGTATCAATTACCGCATAATATGGCATTACGCTTCCTCTTTTCAGCTCTTACAGAGTTTATTTCAGCGTTAATTTCCTCAAGAGACATTTCAGGAATGTCTTTTGCCTGTTCACGAAGTTCATTAAAAGCGGTTAATGCTTCCGAATGAGTTATTCTATTCTCAGGAATTTTTACTTGAAATGGAAAGCCTTTAATATCTTTAGTACGTTCCATGAAAAGTTGAAAAGCTGTATTCAAATCTATACCCATTTTTGTATAAATTCCGCTACAAATTTCTTTTAACTCTTTGTCTGCTCTAAACTGAATTAAAACTTGTTCTGACATTTAACGCCCCTCCAATAACCCAAATAATTTTTCAATTTTTGCCTGCTGTCTTAAAACTTCAGAATGTCTTTTACCGAAATTTCCTGAAATTACAGCACCCGATTTTACATTTTTAATTACGCTTGTTCTTGCCATAATTTTTGCACCGTCATTTATCCTAACAAAATTTGCAACTCCTGACTGACCCAAAATTTTAACGTCGTTACCGATAAAAGCATTGCCCGCTATTCCGACCTGCGAAACAATTTTGCAGTTGCTTCCGATCCTGACATCATGGCCGATTTCAACTAAATTTCCAACCTTTGTATTACGACCGATAAACGTATCTCCGAATGTCCCTCGCTGAACGACGGTGTTATAACCGATTTCAACATCATCAGATATTATGACCTTTCCAAGACCGTGAAAAGTTTTCAGCCCTTCTAAATCTTCGTAATGATAAAAAGCTGAAGCTCCTATTCTAGCTCCTGAGTGTAAAATAACATTATTGCCGATAATAACGTCCTTTCCGATATAAACATCAGGCTCGATTATGCAGTTATCACCGATTTCAAAATCACGTGAAATTTTTTCGCCGTTCTTAATTAGAAGCATCGCAATTTTTACCGCTGAAACATAAATAGGCTCATGAGTATATAAAAGCGATTTATTCGTGATTAACAGTCTCGGTTCGGTCAAAACCGTTTTAGCATTCGTAGCTGAAATTTCGCAATCCTTTTTAACTATCGCAATATCATCTTCTTCGGCCATGTCGTAAAAACGAACGCCTGAAATATTTTCGTCCGTATTGCCGACATATTCATAATCTAAGAGCTTGGCTATTTCGGTGATTTTCATCTTAATGCTTGAGCTTCGATTTTCGACAGAATATTGTTCAAACGTTCAGTCGTTTTCTTCTCAACAGTTCTCAATACCGCAGCTAATTGTTCACGGCTTTGAGTAACCGTTTCATAATTTTTGCGTTGTTCTTCAACTTTTGCTTTGACTTTGTTAATATCGGCGTTCGCAGCTTCAATCAAATCCTTTGCGCCTTTTTCTTCTTCAGAAGCAAAACGTTTTAGAGCGAAAATTAATTCCTTGTATTTCGCCATAATATCCTCGTGAAGAAGTTTCTTGTAATTTCCCGCAAATTCTTCCGTGATAACCTTTCTAATTTTTGAGATGTTAGAGAGTTTCATAAGGTCTTCCCTGCGTTCCGATATATTTCTCAAACCTTCAAAGAACATTTCATCATAATCTTCAGATTGAGGAATCACTCCGAAAGCCATTCCGAACCTCATTAACCCCATAGCTTCTTTCGGCGAAAATTTTTCGTTATCCCTGCAAATGTTATACACGTAAGCTGCTGAGGGCATAATATTTTTGCTTGCCATTTCGACGTTATCAAAGAACGCTTTACCGATTAATTGATTTTGCATGTAAGAGTATTGATCTAACCAATCTTCTTTAGGATCGTTAAGTTTGTCGAGATGAGTTGCGATGATATGAACTTTATCTTTGTTGTGAGACGAGAACGAAAACACTGACGATATAGTTTCAATTTCGGGCTTCTGTAATTTTTGAGCGTCGACACAAACAAAAACGGCGTTTGCTTTACGAATATAATCCTTAGTAATTTCGGAACGGTAAGCCACAGGGTCTGATAATCCGGGAGTATCGACAAAAACAACTCTTTCGGGCAAAGCATCGGGTAAATTTGAAATGCCTACTTCAATTTCTCTGACGAAATAATGTTCAGGGCTTTGAGATGATGACCATTGTTTTAATTCGAGTTCGATTTCACCGTTTTGAACTTCTTTGTAAATATCTTTATGACCAATCCATTTGTCCTTTTGAGCTTCAGCATTAAGAGCCTTGTATTCTCTCATGAAAGCATCTGCTGCTGAAGTCCTTGAAGCCCATAAATCTTTCCATTGTTCTTTAGTATAGAAAGTAACTTTGACGTAATCTTTCTCACTGCTCTTGAATTTTGTGAGAGCTGCTGTTTCGGGAGTAACTGCCATTGAGGCGTAATTATGACCTAACAACGCATTAATGAGAGTAGATTTTCCTGTTTTAATAGTGCCGACGAAAGCGATTTGAAATTCAGGATTATAACAAAGCTCAAGGAAATCATCTACTTTTTGTAAAAGGGCTGAATTATTTTTTGCGCCCATTTCAGGAATTTGAAAGAATGCTTTGCAGATTTCGATTTTTTTGACGTACCTGTCAATAGCGGTGTCCCATGAAATTTTTTTATGAGGTACGTATTTGAGGTTATCGAGAATGCGTTTGAATTTTAGTTCATAACCTTCGTAAATTTTTGAGTTAAAAATATTTTTATCGAGGAAATTACCGCACCTCTCACAAAAATATTTATCGTTATCATTATCGTGATTGCAAACGGAACATATTTTTGGCAATTTTTTCACCTCTATGAATGTATATTACTCATTAATTCTTCTTTTTTGTCTCTGAACTCTTCTTGAGTTATAGCGTCAATATCTAAAAGCTCTTTCAATTTTTTAATTTCTTCCATTATCATTAAGTTTTCATTTTTTTCAAGATTTTTTTTAGCTTTGAGGTGATCTAACATTTTTTCCATTAATTTTGACATATCGTCAACAGTTCCCCAAGCTATTCTGACATCATCTTTATCGAGTATTCTGGCGTGTTGTGAAATCATATTCTGTTGAAATTTCCAGCCGTTGCATTCCGCGATATTGTTCCAAAACACAAGCCCTCCTAAAGTTGGAAAAGGAATATTCGGCATAGATAAATCACTTTCGATTATAATTTTTCTCAAGTCTTCCGACATATCTGAATCAAAAGAAAGTTCTTCTAAAATTTCCCGATAATCCATTATAAAAATGTATTCTCCTTTTGTTGAAATTGAAAATATTATATAATTAACATTGTAATATGTCAAGAAAAACTAACAGATAATTAACAGATAAATACAAAAAATACGGAGAAAACGAGAAAAAATGGACGAAAAAAAAAATTATACAGTAACAGAAGCAGCAAAAATTTTGAACTTAACTGAATATACTATAAGGAAAAAAATTCGAGAGGGAGAAATAAAAGCAATTAGAGGGAAAAGCGACAGGGAAGGTTACAGGATACCGTTTAATGAATTAGTGCGCTATGCCCAAAATAACGGACGCTCTGAAAATTTAGTTGGATTTGGATTTGTAGGAACATTTTTAGGAATGGGCTTCACAAAAATTTTAGAAGAGGCTAATAATGTCAGAAGGAAAAAAAATTCTGCTTCTGATTACGAAAAAATTAAAGAATTAAGCATTGAAAGCATTAAGGACGAAATTGAAGCGACACAATATTATATTCAGGCTTTAGAAATAGACGGCGACAAAATGAGCAAGGAGGACAAGAAACGAGTTCTTGAAGGTAAAGCAAAAATAAAATTGTTGGAACGTCAAATTAAGGAAATTGAATTGAAAGATGTATATGGAGGAATTTAGGCAATGATTGCAACTTTCAGAAATGTTATATAATTTTTTCAGGAGGTATTAAGTTATTATGAATTATTATCTTGGTTTCGATGCCGGTACTCAAAGCGTGAAAGTCGCTGTTTATGATGAAGCCGGTACACAAATTGCTGTCGATGTAAACCCTACAACTTTATATTACCCTCAAAACGGTTGGGTCGAAATGAATGTTCACGAATATTTCGAGCTTGCTTTGAAGGGTATGAAACGTTGTGCGGAAATTATGCGTGAAAAAAATTTTGATCTCTCAAAAGTCAAGGCCATAATGGGCGATGGAATTATTTGCGGAATTTCGGGAATTGATGAAAACGGTACACCTGTTACACCTTATATTAATTATCTCGATTCACGAACTCAAAGCGATGCGGATTACTTAACGTCATTAAATCTCGACATCTGGGCAAATGAAACAGGAAATCCCGAACCTTTATGTTTATTTCCTGCGTTATTTGCGAGATGGTTCATGAAAAATTCCCCTAACCGTGAAAAAATTTGCAAGTTCGTTCATAATGCACCGTATATTTTAATGAAGCTCGCAGGGCTTAAAGCTGATGACGCTTTTATTGATTGGGGCGCAATGTCTGGTTGGGGACTTGGCTATAACGTAATCAAAAAAGAATGGTCAGATGAACAGTTGAAAATTTTGGGCATCGAAAAAAATTTAATGCCTAAAATCGTTAAACCTTATGACATAATCGGAAAACTTTCAAAGGAAGCTGCTGATTTTACGGGATTTCCTGAAGGAATTTCAATTTGTGCCGGAGCAGGAGATACAATGCAGTCTCTTTTGGCTTGCGGAGTTCATGAACCCGGACATGCTGTTGATGTTGCAGGAACTTGCTCGATGTTTTGCATTTCAACAGGAGGAATTGTCCCGGGCTTGAGCAAAAAAGGAAACGGTTTGATTTTTAACTCAGGAACTTTACCCGACACATATTTTTATTGGGGATTTGTAAGAACAGGCGGACTTGCTTTGAGATGGTTCAGGGATAACATCTGCGGAAAACCCGGCGATGATTCTTATTACAAATTTTTGAGCGACGGAGCTAAAGACCTTCCGAACGGTTCTGAAGGCGTAAGATTTCTTCCGTGGCTCACTGGAGGCCCTGAAGGTTTCAGAGAAGTTCACGGCTGTTTCATTAACATGAGCATGAATACGAATCAATTTGTATTATGGCGTGCAGTTCTTGAAGCAATAGCAGGAGAATATTCGGAGATTGCGGAACGTTCACGAAAGGCCGGAACACCTGTTGACCGTGTGATAATCACTGAAGGAGGCAGCAAAGATCCTTTATGGAATCAAATTAAAGCGGATATGATACAGGCTGAGACACTGACGCTTAAAACAGGAGGGGCATTAGCGATTAACGCTGTAACAGCGGCTTATGCAGTGGGAGATTTGAAAGACCTTTGCGGAAAAATTCATGAAGGCTTAACTGAAACAGGAAAATACAAACCTGAACAAAAATTAACTCTTCCCGAAATACCTTTCGACTTGAAAAATTAATCACAAAACAACTCCCCCGTCATAAAAAACAGGGGAGCTTTTACATTTTATAGTAGTATGTTTTAACGTTTAATAATTTTCTGCGTTGATTTCAAAATAAGCCTTAGGGTGAGCACATGCCGGGCAAATTTCAGGAGCCTTTGTTCCTACAACGATATGTCCGCAATTTCTGCATTCCCAAACTTTAACTTCACTCTTCGCAAAAACTTCCTGAGCTTCGACGTTCTTTAATAAAGCTCTGTAACGTTCTTCATGATGCTTTTCGATTGCAGCTACCATTCTGAATTTCGCGGCTAATGCTTTGAAACCTTCAGCTTCGGCAGTCTTAGCAAATCCGTCATACATGTCTGTCCACTCGTAGTTCTCGCCTTCAGCAGCAGCCTGCAAGTTCTGTGCTGTATCGCCAATTCCTTCGAGTTCCTTGAACCACATTTTAGCGTGTTCTTTTTCGTTGTCAGCGGTTTTGAGGAAAAGAGCCGCAATTTGTTCATAACCTTCTTTTTTCGCCTGTGAAGCAAAATATGTATATTTGTTACGAGCCTGTGATTCACCTGCAAACGCTGTCTGTAAATTTTTCTCTGTCTGAGTTCCTGCGTATTTATTCGCCAATTTATTTTCCCCCTTAAAAAATTTAGTTTGATAATTATATCATGATAACAAAAAAATCTCCCGAAAAATTTCGAGAGACTTTTATTTTGTTATTAAGATTTGTTATTCAGTTGCGCTTATAAAATTTTATTGCTCAATCGCACTGATGAATAACTCTATTGTTTCGAGTTCGCGCGTTTTTGCCTGTACTTTGAAATCGTCGTAAACAAATTCTGCCGGAATTATAAATTCTCCTTCATCTGAAACTATTACGCCCTCAATAATTTTATCG
>CALBPU010000008.1 GCA_937899395.1 uncultured Fretibacterium sp. | reverse complement strand
CCATGCGTACAAGTTCGGATAAATCCATGCAGGATTTATTGAAAATCACCATGCGCCAAAGACCCGACAGAATCATTATCGGCGAGGTCAGGGGCAAGGAAGCTCTCGATATGCTCAAAGCGTGGAACACTGGACATCCCGGCGGAGTTTGCACTGTTCACGCCAATGATGCCCGTGCCGGATTACTGCGTATTGAACAGTTAATTTCAGAAATTTCCCAAAATCCAATGCGTGAACTTATCGCTGAAGCTATTGATGTTGTCGTTTTTCTTGTCAGGGATTCGCATATCGGTCCGAAACTTTCTGAACTCATCGCTGTCGATGGGATTCATAACGGACAGTATGTTTTTCATGACTTAAAGGAGGTGATTGTTTGAAAACAAAGATGTCCAGTATATGTGCTTTGGTATCTTCACAATTTTACGTTTTTAATATTTGAAAGGAGTTTTTATTATGAATCATCGTTTTTCTTTATGGCTTTTTCAGCGTAGGGTAGCTATTTTAGCGTTAGTTGTTTTTGTTGCGCTCTTTTGTTCGCCAATTGCGGCTCTCGCAAGTCAGAATGATTTGCCGTGGAATACCGCTCTTGACAAGCTCGTCAACGCCTTTTCGGGCAGGACTGCTTTATTGGTGTCAATGATTGGCATTTTCTTCGCTGGCGGTATGTTGATTTTCGGCGGAGATTTGGGCAATTTCGGCAAAATGGTAATGATGATTGTTCTTGTCGGCTCTATGATGGGGGCATTGTCAACCGTTGCAAGCACTTTCATCAGCACTGAGGGCTGTCTGATTTTATGATACTGCATAACGACGAAGAAATCAGGGTCATACCCGTGCGCAAAAGTTTAACACGTCCGCAGTTAATCTGCGGCTGTGATCGCGTCTTATTTCTGCTGTTAATGCTACTTTGTATTACCCTTATTTTTCCCGGCGGTCTTGGCGCAGGAAATTATGTCAACGTCATAATCGGCATTGCCCTTTTCGCTTTCGGCGTTCAGGTTTTGGCTGTGCTTGCAAAATACGACCCTTTACTAAGTCAAATTTTTAGCAGAGCCGTCAAGTATCAGGACACCTATATTGCAACGTCTCATGTTTCAAGACCTGACAGACAGCATTGAAAATTTTGTGCGGTTGTTTTTTGCCGCACTTAATTCTCTTTTTCAAAGAAAGGATTTTTATTTTGGGTTTATTTTCAAAATATGATGACGGCTTTGCTGAACTCCTGAATTATTCCCACATGGTTGCTCCTGAAGTCATGGGATTAAAAGACGGCGGCTTTTTAGCAGGATTTTGGCTTACAGGCCCTGACATTGAAAGCTCCACCGTCAAGGAACTTGAACATTTAAGCGAGATGGTTGGACGGGCGATAAATCAGATTGATGTCCGCTGGTGCATTCATTTCGAGTATTTCAGGCGCGAAGCACACAATTATCCTGACGGCAATTTTAAGGAAACTACTACAAAACTTATTGATATTGAGCGTCATGCCCAGTTCCAGCAGGAACAGGAGGAACAAAAACAGGGGCATTTTGAATCAATACAAGCAATTTTTCTTACTTATGTTCCGTCAGCATTTGAGAAAAGTCCGCTTCTTCAGCGGATTAAAAAATTTATGTTCGGCTCAAATGACGAAGACGAAAAAATGATAGTGGAAAAACAGCTTGAACGATTCGAGGAAATCATAAGGGGCATGAAAGATTCTCTCGGATTGACCATGAAAGTAAGCCGCATGGCTTTTCATACTGATAATGTCCCCGACCCGTACTCGGGCAGATCTGAACTTCTTGAAGCCATAAACGCTTGCGTCAACGGTAAATGGCAGTCCGTAAGGCTTCCTGCGTTCCCGTATTATTTAGATTGTATGTTCGCAAGGGACTGCATTAACGGCAAAAATCTCGAATACAACAATGAATATATACAATGCGTTTCGCTCGTCAATTACCCTGCTGGAACGTTTCCTGCGATTTTATCTGCTTTGCAGACATTACCAATCTCATTCCGCTGGTCAAACCGTTTTATCATGACTGATATGCGCGAGGCTATGGGACAGATTGAAACAAAAAGACGGCAATGGACACAGAAAATCCGCAGTCTGCCATCGCAAATTTTGGGACTGCAATCTTCAAGGGTTAATCAGGACGCGGCGGCTATGGTTGAAGATTTGGATAATGCCTTGCAGGACGCTCATTCGGGCGAAGTATCTTTCGGGAATCACACATGCACGGTTATTTTGCGCCATACAAATCCTGAAATTCTCGAAAATCAGGCTCATGAAGTCATAAAAATCTTTGAACGGGCTGGCTGTAACGCGAGGCTGGAAACCATGAATAATTTTGAGGCTTTTTTAGGCTCTCTGCCCGGTCATGGCAAAGAAAATGTCCGCAAGCCTCTCATTA
>CALBPU010000007.1 GCA_937899395.1 uncultured Fretibacterium sp. | reverse complement strand
TTGTTGTAATCAAATGTCTTTTCAGTTTGAGTTGTTTTTGTTGTTGCTTTAGCAATCGTAATTTTGAATTGTTTTGAAGCTGCTGAAGCGTTTTTGTCAGTAACTTTTAATGTGAACGTATAAGCCTTAGCAGTCGTCGGAGTTCCTTTAAGGGTTAATTTTGTTCCTGTTGAATTTGGTACAAGTTTTAATCCTGTCGGTAGAGTGCCCTTACTCACAGTCCAATTATAAGGTGATGAACCTCCGTTTACAGTTAAAGATGAAGAGTAGGATTTTTTAAGAGTTCCAGTAGAAGTTAATGCACCATTAATTGTTGTCTTAGTAACAGTAATAATGAATTTCTTTGAAGCTGTAGCGCCGTTATTATCTGTTGCTTTTAACGTGAATGTGTATTCTTTAGCAGTAGTTGGAGTGCCTTTGAGTGTTAATTTCGTTCCTGTTGAATTTTGAACAAGTTCAAGGCCTTTCGGTAAAGTTCCGCTGCTTTTAACCCACGTATAAGGCGATGTTCCTCCGCTGATTGTAAGACTTGACGAATAAGATTTTTTCACAACTCCGTTTGCTTTTATATCTCCGCTTATTACAGGCTTTGTGATAGTAACAGTGAATTTCTTTGAAGCTGTAGCACCGTGCTTATCAGTAACTTTCAGAGTAAAATTATAAACTTTAGCAGTAGTCGGAATTCCTTTAATGGTTAATTTTGTTCCTGTTGAATTTTGAACAAGCTCAAGCCCTTTCGGTAAAGTTCCGCTATAAATCCATGTATAAGGCTTCGTTCCACCACTAAAATTTACACTACTTGAATATGATTTTTTGATTACTCCGTTTGCTTTTATATCTCCGCTTATAATTGGCTTCTCCGCAATAGTTACTGTACATTTTTTTGAAGCTGTCGTGCCGCTTGTATCTGTAACTTTGAGAGTGAACGTAAATTTCCCAGCTTCTTCAGGTGTTCCTGACAAAACAACTTTATTTTTCGTTGTTGATGAAAGTTTCAAACCTGTTGGCAAAGTTCCACCGGATTTTTTCCATTTATAAGAAGTTCCGCCGTCTACAGTGAGATTTCCTGTATATTTTTTCCCGATTGTCCCTGTTGTAGTCATTGTTCCGCTGATACTTAATTTTACTTCAGGTACAATGTTCAAAGTTACATTCATAATTTGTGTATCAGGTTCTCTTCTTGCTCCACCGATGCTTGAATCCCACACGAGTTTTTGATAATTGAGAGAAAAATCATATATAACTCTTGAAGGTCTGCTAACAAATTTTACAATTCCATTTGTTTTGTTATATGATGTTTTTATTGATTTTCCTGCTTCATCTGTTGCTGATATGTTCAAAATTTTTGAGTAATCAGCAGATGTTACACCGATATTGCTAAAAATTAATTGGTAAGGATATGCAGAATCATTTACTGAACCAATTTCAATTTTTTCAATGTTTTGATTCTCACAATATAAATTCCACAACCCACACTTAGAAATATCTAAAGCAGCGAAAGAATTGTTGCTAAAATACAAGCTGTGAATTTTTGTGTTGTTGTCCAAAATCAAAGACTTCAAAGAATTATAATTACATTCTAAAGTTTCAAGCTCAATATTTTCGCTTAAATTTAATTCTGTAAGTCCGTTTACGCTGCATCTTAATTCAGTTAAAAGAGTGTTTTCACTGACATCTAATGTTTTAAGCTCGTTATTATAAGAGCATATTAATTTTTTGAGCTTTGAAAAACATTGAAGACCTTTCAATGAAGTTATTTGAGATGTATAACTGACATCTATTTCTGTTGCTGCGTCAATTTCTTCAGAACTTAATAATCCGTCTTTATTTTTGTCGAAGTTATTGCTGACATAGTTACGGAAATTTTCATCAGGAAAAACAGAGGCATTAATAGCAGTATTTGAATATTTATTGTCAATCTCTAATGATAAAGTTTTCTCATCATAATATCCAGTGTCGTTTGACGCTCTTACTGTGAAAGTAAATGTACCTGATTTAGCTGGAACCCCTTTTATAGTCCCGTTAGTTAATTTGAGATTATCAGGTAAATTTCCTTCAACTATTTTCCAAGTTATCGGTGTTCTTCCTGTAGCAGTCAATTTTTTGCTGTAAGAACTATTAACTTTACCATTCGGAAGAGTTTCAGTTGTTATTTCTGGAAAATCTTCAAATGCCGGTTCTACTTCAACATTTATTGACGCTGAAAAACCTCTGAACGTTGCTGTTATTGTTGTTGTACCTTCTTTAAGTCCTTGAACTTCTCCGTTGTCATTTACACTGGCAATTTCGGGATTTTTAATTGTCCATTTAGTTCCGGCTAATGGCGATGAAACATCGTAGACATTACCGTCTTCAGTAATAGCACAAAATTCCGCTGATACACCTGAATTTACATTGGTATAAATTGTAGTGTTCCCGAAAAATCCTGCTTCGGTAAATTTTTTGCTATCTAAATTTGCAATTACTGAAAGTTTTTCAACATTTGAAGAAAAAATCCCCGTGCCTACAGCGTTAGGATTATGAGAATAACATACTATTTCATAATTTCCAAAATCTTCGTTTGTAAAAATAACTTCTTTCTCAAAATTTTTTCCTGTGTTATCTGAAGACGGAAGAATTAAAAGTCTTCCGTTGTTTCTTTCATCGCCAATTACGCAAAAAATATCATGTTCCATAGGATTTTCAGTAGTCGCTGTAATTTTTATTGATTGTGTTTTTGAACCTGAAATTTTGAAAATTGAAGGTGTGATTTTCAACTTTATGTTTTCTGTAAAAGTGAATTTTTCCGTTGATGTTGCGTTCTTTGATGAAGATGAAACTACAGGAGCGGAATTTTTTACGTTATGTTTGACAGAGTTTTTGTTATTTTTAGAGGTATAGTAATCTGAAACAGGCCCCATTAGTAACGAAGCAACTTCAACTCCTACATCAAAATTACGCCCTAAATTAAAATGGCTGTATTTGTCGAGGTCTTCATACTTAGTAGCTTGAAACTTAGTTGAACTCAATCCCGCAACTGCGCTGCTGCCTGATACGAAAAGATCATGTTCCTGATTTCCAAATATAAATGCAGAGTAACAATTACGCAGAAAAGAAGGTCCCTTTATGAGTAAATCAGCACCATCTTTAATGGTAGCAATAACACCGATAAAAGGTATAAATTTTGCTCCTATTTTTCCGCCATATTTTTTCAGGATATAAGGAGCAAAGAATAAACTTGTTGATGGAATATCCCTTAAATCGATGACAGCTCCTGTTTTCGCCTCTATAACTTTCACAAGTAAATCGTAAAAAAGATTTACTCTAAGAGCTTCAAGAACATCTGAATAAATTGCGTGCATCGGAACATTAGAAGGAAATCCGTAATCACGAGCCGAAGATGAAGTCATTAATTCTGTTATGCCAGTACCCAAAAGAATTAAATTTGTCGGCAATGTTGCCTGCATTAGGAGTAAAAATGTTTTCATTTGCTCATTGTCTGTTGAATTTCCTAAATTCAATAAAGCTTCATTCGGATTTAGCAATATATCTGCCCAAGGTGTCCCGTAATGAGGCGTTGCAACAGTTATTAATCTCCTAACCATTCCGTTTTTATATGACCTTATTGTCCAGTTGTTGCCGTCATCTTTTTCCTTGCCTTTATCCTCAAGAAATTTCCTTGCCATTAAACCGCCCATTCCGAAGCCTACAAAATCAACTTTTGTGCACACTATTTTTCTTGCTGCGTATTCATCAAATTTTTTTGTAACTGCTTTGAACAGTTCATTATAGTCATTTGCTAAAACTGTTTTAGGGCCTTGTAAACTGTCATAGTTCCAACAAGAAACATCAAAACGCGCATTTCTTAGTACGTACAATATTCCAGATCCGAAAGTTTTTGCTGCCGATTGTCCAAATCCGTGAATTAATATTACGGGAGTTGATTCGATTCTAAGTTCAACGTCTTTCTCTTCGCTTGTTCCGTCATTTGCTGTATATTTCACATTAACGGAGAAAGTATCAGATGGAAAATTGCTTCCTTGCGGGAAATTTTCAGGAGCCGTTAAAAATGTTGAAGCCTGCCATTTATCTTCATCAATTTCTTCTGATTTAAGTGAATAATCGCTATATATAGAGTTATTTCGGCCTTTAACGGTTAAATAGCCTGAGCCTTCTTTATTAGCCTGAACACGAACAATAAGCCTCGAATTTCCGTCAGCCGTGAAACCTGATGCTTCGTAAGCTCCATTAAGTTTCGACAAAGCTTTTTCGTCGAGAATTTTCCCGTCTTTGTTGTAATAATTT
>CALBPU010000006.1 GCA_937899395.1 uncultured Fretibacterium sp. | reverse complement strand
AGCCCTAACGAAAATATTTCTCCTTTGTGAGTGTTAATTCCGTTTGTGGCTTTGAACATTTTTTTTTCGGCTTCAATTCCGATTTTTCGGATTAAGGGGAAAAGCTGTTGCAGAACCCCTCTGTCAGTCTCACTGACACCTCCCCTTCGCAGGGGAACCGCTTCAGCGGTGGATAGGTCAAAATTAAACCCTGCTTCTGCGAAATCCTCAAAACTTTCACGCAAACTCGCTGCACTCTCCATAAAAGTAAAGAAGCTCATATCTCTATGAGCTCCTGAATTATTTCGATCTACAAGTCCGGGTTTCGGTGTTGCTGACACTTCAAACAACATAGCTTCAAGTGCCAGTGTCCCTATTTCCTTACTCGTCATCATTTTCGTCATCGTCGTCGTCGTTATCAAAATCGTCGCCGTATTCCCTGCCTCTAAATTTTGCCCATAACAAACGAACTCTCCATAAACATTTATAAGCAGCCGGAATTGATAACATAGCCAACATTCCTCCGGCGATTAATCCTCCGATTGCTACAACTGCTATAGGACGCTTCATTTCGGAGCCTCTTCCAGTTGAAAGCAACGGCACTAACGACACTACCGACGTTACGACAGCCATTAACAACGACTTAAATCTAACGTGGCAAGCCTCTTCAACTGCTTCATAAGGGTGAGTTCCTTTTAATCTCAAAACTTCAGCGTAATCAATTACAACGATAGCGTTATTAACGACCATTCCGACTAACATAATCATTCCGATTAACGCGAAAATCGAAATATTAACGTTTGAAATCAACATCGCAGGAATAACTCCTATAGCTGCCATTGGAACAGTTGCAAGAATAATCACGCTGTACCACCAACTCTCAAGGATTGCCGCAACAACTAAGTATGTTATAACGATTGCGATAATCATCGTTCGTATAAGTTCGATGAAGTTCTCGGCCATGTCCTCTTGTTCACCGCCGAAATTAATCGTAACTCCTTCTGGAATTTCCATCGAGTTTATAAGCTCACGCATTTTAGCATTGCCTTCACCTGACGTTATGTAACGAACTTTTCCTGTAACTACGACAGCTCTTTCACGTTCGACACGCTGAATTTCAGTCGGTGAATCGCTCCATGAAATATTTGATATTTCATCAAGAGGCACTAACCCGTATGATGTCATTATTGGTAATTCATGAGCAGTAAAAATATCGCTTGCTTTTTCACGGCTGATTCTGGCTTTGATGTCGTATTCATAACCGCCCTGACGGAATTTTCCTGCATCACGTCCGATTAAATATCCTCTGACAATTCCTGCTAAGTCCGAAATATTAAGTCCTAACGGAGCAAGCCTCCACCTTATAGGCTGAATTTGCAATTCCGGTTTCCCCATTTCCATTCCTGTTGTTAAATCTCGAACTCCGGGAATGCTCCTGCCTCTGGAACGAATTTCTTCGGCAAAGTTATACAACACGTCTAAATCCTGCCCTTTAACCTGAATTTCAATAGGATTTCCGAAACCTGAACGTGTCGCTGCGATAGATATTTGAACTCCCGGTAATTTGTTAAGATAAGGTCTGATTTTGTCTGCAATATCTTCGGTTGAAGGTCTGTCAGGATCATCGTTCATGTAGAGAGCTATTTGAGCCTCACTGATTGATTGACTTCTCATTGAGCTTGCTACGGTTGAAACAACGTTACGAATATATTTTCGTTCCGGAATTGAGTTAATATAATCCTCTACTTCATAAACAAGGTCGGCTGTCCTGTGAATTGATGAATTGTTATCGAGCGTCAATGTAATTCTGACTGTTCCGTCGTCCATTGAAGGGGTAAATTGAGTGCCCAAAAATCCGCCCAGTTTCAATGAGCCGTAAGTAGCCAATATCGTAAATAAAACCGTAGTAAACGGGAATTTCATCGCTAAATGAAGAATTATGAAGAATAAATCCCTGAAACCGTCGAATATCCAATTCCACCAGCCCGTTAAAATTTTACCGATTAAAGGCAATTCGCCCGTGTCTCCTTTTTGCTTCTTAATTCGAGCTGCAAGACACGGAGTTACAGCCATAGTTACCCATAATGAAAACGCAGTAGCATAGACGATTGTTACGGCATAAGGCTTCAGAAACTGTCCTGCAATCGTAGACATCAAAGCAACCGGCATAAACACTCCTAAATTCGTTAAAACTCCTGCTAAAACGGACATTGAAATTTCAACAGTTCCTTCTTCAG
The DNA here is from genome assembly GCA_937899395.1 of uncultured Fretibacterium sp. Taxonomy (GTDB): domain Bacteria; phylum Synergistota; class Synergistia; order Synergistales; family Aminobacteriaceae; genus JAFUXM01. The sequence goes on along the minus strand of CALBPU010000006.1, from coordinate 4,428 downwards.
CAGCAGCAAAAGGTTCATAGCCTATGTCTCTGAAACGGTAAATATTCTGAATGATTAAGATAGCGTTCATAACCAACGTTCCCATTGAAAGAGCCAAGCCTAATGTACTCATTAAATTCAAAGTATAGCCGTGAATTTGTAACGGAACGAACGTCGCTGCAAAAGCTACGGGCATTGAGAACGCAACTATGAATGTAGCTGAAAATCTTCCTAAGAACAAATATATTACAAGAGCCGTTAAAGCAATTCCGATTGCCGTATCTCTGATGATGTTCTTAACTGCGCTCTCAACAAATTTGGTATCATCATAAGTATATTCATATTTGAAATCAGGAAAACCTCTCATTGTACGTTCCATTAATCGTTTAATCTGTCGTCCTGCTTCAACAACGTCAGCGTTTGAACGAGGGCTTATTCGGAGTTGAACGACAGGGTGCCCGTCAGCTCTTGCCATACTTCGCTGATCTTCTTCACCGTCGACAACTTCTCCTAGCATTGAAAGTCTTACAGGTTGTCCTGCTGGAGTAGGGATTAAAATATTTTCGAGCTGTTCAACATCGTTAAATTCGCCCATTAAACGCAAAGAAACTTCATCTTTCCTTTGAGTTATGTAACCTGAAGGAGTTGTTTCGTTGTTAGCTGCAACGACGTTACAGACTTGCATATAATTTATCCCGTAATCGCTCAATGCTGCCGGATCTAAATTTATGTGAATTTCCCTGTCTCTTCCTCCTGTAACATCAACACGTCCGACTCCTTCGACACGTGCTACAACAGGCTGTATTCTGTCCTCAATCATTTTTTTCGCAGTTTTTTCGGGCATTTCCGAACTGAATGAAACGATTAAGAACGGCTGTGCGCTGATGTCAAATTTGCTCGATACAGGCTCATCGGCATCATCTGGTAAATCAGGAACTTTGGCTTTGACTTTGTTGTTCACGTCAACTAATGCTAAGTCGGGATTTGTTCCTGCTTCCATTTCGACCGCTACCATTGAAACACCTTCAAGAGAATATGTCGTGATTGATTTTAGGTTTTCAAGGTCTGCTAAAGCGTCCTCTAAAGGTTTGCTGATTAATTGTTCGATTTCGTTAGGGCCTGCTCCTGTATAAGTTGTTCTGACTAAGACAAAAGGCAATTCGACATCAGGATATAAAGTAACGCCCAATGTGAAATAACTTGAAATTCCCAGCAATATCCATATAATAACAGAACACCCCGTAAATACAGGGTGAGTGATACAAAATTTTATAAAACCTCGCATATAAACTTAACCTTCGTTTGAATTATTATTTTTTCCTGCTAAACCGACGCTGCGGATTATTTCGGCTCCGTCATAAAGAACTCTGTTTCCGCTAGTGATTAAATAATCGCCCGGTTTCAATCCTGATGTTACAATTACTCTTCCTTCACGACCTTCACCTGTAGTAATCGCCGTTAATTTTGCTTTGCTCCCATTAGCAACATAAACAGACTGAGTATTGCCTCTGTAAATTACGACGTTTGAAGGAATTACGACGACGTTTAACTCTCTGTTAACCAAAAAACGTCCTTCAACATAAGTTCCCGGCAAAATTCCTGAATTTTCAGGAAGTCCTACTACAACAGGATATAAGCCTGAACCGGATTGAGCTTCGGGACTTGTACGTTTAACCCAACCGATATGCTTTTGACCATCAACGTAAATTTCAACTGGAGTACTTTTGTTAATTTTCATGATGTCCTTTTTCGACACCATTAATTCGGCTTCCATTTCCTTAGGATCAACGATTGAAATCAAAGGCATTCCGGCTTCGGCAACTTCACCCGGTTCAACATTCCTTGCACTGACAATTCCGTCTATAGTTGCTTTTAATGAAGTTCTTTGTAACGTTGATTGTGATGACCTTAAAGCAGCTTCGGCAGTTTTCATTCTTGCATAAGCCGAATCAACTTCACTCTGAGAAATTCCGCCTTTAGCATTTAATTTTTTCAGCCTGTCATAATTCAGTTTCGCTTCATCATAAGCCGATTTTCCTGACTGAACTTGCGCTCCTCTTGCTGCAACCTGTAAAGTTATAACTGTCTGTCCTGCTTTAACAGGGCTTCCTACGTCAACATTGACACTTTTAACTATTTCACGTTCAAATGTCGTAATATTTTGGGTGTGGGCACTTTTTGCTTGACCGTAATAACTTCTCCATGTTTCCCAATTCGATGTTGTTAATAATTCCGTCTCAACGGGATATTGAGTAACTTCCTGTTGTTCGAGGGAACGTAAATTGGCAGCGTCCTGTTTCAGTTTCGCCTGAACTTGTGTACTAACTAGGAAACCTACTCCGACTAAAACTAAAACCCATAATAACATCCTGATCCGTGTAAAAAATTTGAGCATTAAACACTATCACCTCAACATAAAAATTTTAATTATATAAGCAAATGAGCATTATAACATTTGAGAACTTAATAACATAGTAATCTGAAAAAATTATGTTAAAAAATAACAGATCTTCTATAGATAAAGAGAAATCTCCCCTTCGCAGGGGAGACAAGAATAAATTATCCGGACTTACTCGGCAATCACAAAAATTTCCTCAGTTTCAATTTCAAGGCCTTCATTAATCTTTGCTTTAACACAGACTTTGAAATCTCCGTTCACCATCTCCGCAGGTAAAGAGAAACGCCCATCACTGACAGTTAAGTCATTCATGGCTTTATCATCAACGTAAACTGTTAAATATGAGACTTCAACACCCCATTCGCCCATAACAAATGTCAAATCTTTATTCGCATTGACTTTCACAAGATCGCTGTCTTTACCCTCGTAGGCTTCGACAATGTCATGGCTTGCTACATTAAGTGTCGCAGGAACAATAACACCATTAACATTGTCGTTGTCCATTATCGTTTGTGTTTTTATTGTTTCGTTCGTAATTGGTGTGTTAAGCGTTTCTATCATATCCGTATTATTCTGAGATATTGGATTCTGTTTGCTTGTCTCAGCTTTTTGTTGAGTAGAATCAATTATTTGAACCTTAAAAGCCTTAGATGAAGCAACGCCATTTTTATCAGCTACCTTAACCGTGAAACTGAATGTTCCAGCTTTAGTTGGCTTACCCGTAATCTTGCCGTTGGAGGTATTAATCTTCAGTCCGTTAGGTAATGTTCCCTTGCTTATTGACCATGTATAAGGACTTGTTCCACCAGTAGCTTTTTGGGTAGCAGCATATGAGACTTTACGTACACCGTTTGCAGGGATCGTTCCGCTGAGAGTGGTTTGAGTAATCGTAACAGTATAAGCCTTAGATGAAGCAACGCCATTTTTATCAGCTACCTTAACCGTGAAATTGAACGTTCCAGCTTTAGTTGGCTTACCCGTAATCTTGCCGTTTGAGGAATTAATTTTCAGGCCGTTAGGTAATGTTCCCTTACTTATTGACCATGTATAATCTGGAGTTCCTTGACTAGCTATTAACGTACCGTAATACTCAGCATTGATAACCCCGTTTGATAACTTACCAGAAATTGCAGTCTGTGTTATCTTCATGGTGTATGACTTTGTTACGGATACATTGTTTTTATCTGTAGCCTTGATTGTGAATTTATACGTTCCTTTTTTCGTAGGTATTCCTGAAATATCTGCCGAAGCATCTCCCAATACTTTCAAATTAAGGCCATCGGGAAGTTTTCCACTACTTATTGACCAAACATAAGGTTCGGTTCCTCCCATAGCTCTTATTATATTTGAACATTCGGTCTTCACGATAGCATTCGATAACATTCCAGTTATTGCCGGTCTAGTTACTGTCATATTTACAGTCTTAGAGGCTGTCATTCCATTGCTGTCAGTAACGTTCAGAGTGAATGTATATTGTCCTGATTCTTTAGGAGTTCCTGATACTACTCCTAAATCTCCTGACGCTTTGATTCCCAGACCGTTTGGAAGTTTGCCCGAACTTACTGACCATTTATATGGTTCTTTACCGCCGTAAACTCTTACATTTTCCGTGCAACTGTTATTAACTGCAACATTAGTAAGTTTTCCGCTTATTGTGAGAGGTTGAATAATCTTGAGTAAAAATGTTTTTGCCCCCGTGTTACCTTCAGAATCAGTAACTCTCAGAGTAAACGAATAGTACTGTCCGCCTAACTGAGGTGTCCAGCTAATTTGGGCATATTTCCCCGTTTCGTCTGAACTCGTCAGCGTCATACCTGAAGGGAGTTCTCCATTCACAACACTCCACGAATATGGAGGGGTGCCCTCACTTGCCATAACAGACCCGGTATATTTATTGCCCATAATTCCGTCAGCAAAATCCCCTTTAATTACAGGGTCTGTATACTTCGCCTGAACATCTTCAGAACCTCCCGGCAAACCGTCGGGAACCGTTATTGAGAATTTTCTTCTTACCGATCTCCCGTCAGCGTCAACGAGTTTCAGTATAAATA
>CALBPU010000005.1 GCA_937899395.1 uncultured Fretibacterium sp. | reverse complement strand
CATAGAGCTCTTCTCATTCTACAGAATTGGAGGATTTACTATGTCTACTCACAAACCATTAGACTTAGTACAAGCCTGGCCAAAAAAGATGCCAGGCATTTATGAAATTTGCTTAAAGCAAGCGACGTAGAGTATCCAGACTACTGCCCTATGTCATACTTGATAAAGATTTTAGACGGGCACTCCAGAGGGTAGCGAAGCCTATCTCGACGCTGTGCTGTATGCGCCAGAGATAACCGCCTGCTGGCAATGGCGGCAAAACAAAGTCATATACAGATTTGATACCGACTTATCAAAAACCTTGGCAGCTCAGACCATGGATGACGCAGAGGTTCTTCCTGTAGAGCTGCTGATGCATCCGCCGTATCATATCTTTTACGTCAAAGCGCGTGTAGACGGCTTTTTCTATTGGCTGGATTATGATATAACCGAAATGCGTATCTTATGGCTCTTTCAATCTCAAACCATGCTCCTAATGCAAAGCATTAAAGAGTGTATCTTAGCAGCAAATCCAGGCTTTCGTAATCCTTCTGACGAGACAACTATAGAAGCGTTAGACAAAAAAGATGCTGGTTACAGCCATACAACTAGTCATCTATCTAGTCTCTCAGAACGCAGATATCGAGTATGCCTTCCCCCGCAAGAAACGGAAATATATCTCTGACAGCTCTGGTGAGATACAGCAGCACGAAGTTGGTGTCCGCATAGGAGCGACAATTCGGAAGACGAGAAAGGTCTACCTCAGTGAAGGCACCCCTATCAGAGCGGCAGCAGTAAGAGACCGCACTCCAAGAGAGGACACTGGCACCATTTTTGGACTGGAGAGACGGTGCCAGAGAGCTAATCCTCAAATGGGTTGCGCCAACGTATATACATGGAATGAGGTTGTAGTTTATCCGGTTAAAGGATAGGGCTTTTTGAATCTTTTCCAAGAAGCTATAGTTTGCCACTTTAGCCCGTATGCGTTAGCGAGATTCTTGGTGCCAAGCTCGCTGGCTTTTGCCGCTTTTCATCAGGTTCGTATCGCTCTTTGACGGGCGGCATTCCGTTTTGACCTGGAATAATGTTTATTACCTCCGAGGCGATATTATATCAAAACTGGGCAATTTTGAAGCTCGTAAAGTTTTTTTCATTTTATTTCTCCTCATTGTAGTTATCTAAAAAATCGAATAAAAGAGTTACAAGCCAAATGCCTGTAACAAATCCCAATAAAAATTTGAGCATTACTACTCCTCATTTACGTCAAGCTCTATTTCAGGCCACCCGTAAAGCGCAGCCCGATCACCGTCCGAAAGTTCAAGCCCGATCGGAAAATTCTTGATTTCATGCACTCTTTCCTTTTTAGGGAAAATGCAAAACAAAAAGTTCGCTGTTAATAATTTCAGTAAGTTCATGTTTCCTCCTTAAAAATTAACAATCGTAGGATCAATCTCGTAAGGTTCGCCCTCTAAATGAGTAACTTTTGCGGTATCAGCGATAATCTTCAAAAGGTTATCAGCGAGTAATTCCACCAGTTGCAAATGTGCTTTGTGAGGGCAATTCTCACGATGTTTTAAGCATTCATAAGCGTTTGAGTAGGGATTATCCGTACACCCTATGCAAATTTCTTCCGTTGCGTTATCAAAAATCCAGTTCTCCATTGTGCTATAATTCTCCTATTCCAACAGAGACCTTCCCGTACTTGAAAAAAGTACTGAGAATATGCAGGCTTCCCTCAAGGGCGTCCTGCTTAAAAACTCTCTGTGTTCTGTTGACGAGAAATTCGCGTTTTTTATTTGTGTTCATGTAGCTTCGTGATAAAAAATGATGAAGTTTGTTCACTTAATTTTCCTCCTCTGGAAAATCCGTGCCGTACAAAAATTTTTCGTTTTCAGCAGCCTGAACGAGCAGGCTATTTTCATCTTCAGAGCTTTGAATTTTGAGTAAATCGTGTTTCCATTCCAAATGCTCTTTGTACTCGTTAAAATAACAACCGTAAAATTCCCCTTCTTGTGTAACCTTGTGAGAAATAAATTCTGTTTTCTTGACGAGCTTAATTCCAGCCATTTCGAGAGCACTTCTTCCAGTGAATTGCTGAAAAACCTTGTCAAGAGCCATAGTAACCTGAAAATCTTTCTCGTTTTTGCTTTCAAGAGCCTTTTCAAAGATTTTCCGTGCTGAACTCATAATGCCACGTGAGACATAATTAAGTTGCTTTTCTTTACCGATTGAGTAACTTCCGTTCTTGCGTAAAGCCGGAAGCACCGTGCCCGTAACCCATTTGCGGAATTTTTTTGCGGCTGGCTTGTTGCTTCTCATGATGAGGGTGTAAAGGCCAGATTCGTTGATGATATTCATGGTCGGATTACCTCTGCTCTGAATACCCTCACGAATCGTTAGGGTATTCTTTTCATCGTCATCAAGATGATCATTGAGAGTTTTTGGAGAGTTTTTGTAACATTTGTATATTCCAAAATCTCACAGACATCTTTTGCGACAAACCAAAATTCTCCGTCAATTTCTACTGTCCTAACGGGGTCATTCCCGTAATTAAAAACCTGTAATGCGTTTGTCATGATGTTATTCCCCTTCCTTAATAAACCCCAAATCCTTGCCGTTTTGAATGATGATTTTTCGAGTATTTGTAAGAGCCTTGAGAAAACTCTTAAACTTTTTTTCATCACTCCAAAGTTCAAAACTGCCTCCGAGACTTAAAAAACACCCTTGCGGAGTGATGTTTAAGTCCGAAATGCACGGTACGCTTTTTGACATATCAATAAATTCCTCCTGAAAATCTTTATTAATTTTTATCTGTAGCACCCATTTTGATTCGGGTGCCTCGTTCAAAAGTTCTTGTTCAGTTATGTGTAGGACTTCAGCAAGTTTTTTTATTTCTCTTAAATTCGGCTTACCTCTATCGTTTTCCCAACGTCTTATAGTTGTTTCGTGCATTCCGAGTAAAAATGCCAGTTCAGATTGCGTCAACCCTGCTTTTTTCCTTAGTTTTCGTAACCGTTCCGCAAAATTGTTATTGTTGTTATTCTCCATGTTTATATTGTTTATATTTTGAATTTTCCGCTTGCAAACCCGTTCATGAAATAAATCTGCCCTTTACCGGTCATTTTTGTAGTTTTCGTTAAACGGATTGATCCGTCAGGATTATTAATGGTGCGTTCTTTGACTTCAAAAAGTCCCAGCTCCATAGATTTTTGAGTGGGCATATTTCTGCTTGCATTCCACGCCTTAATCAAAAATCCGTTATCCCTGAGAAAATCAAAGAGCCTGTTTTGCCCGAAGTTATACCCGTTTTGCTTGAGGATTTTCGCAAAATCGCCAATTAAAATAGATTGTTTTGAAGTTTCGACGGCTTCAGCGAAAAGTGCTTTAGGCTTCATTTCCTCAATCAGTTGAGCCTGATCATTCACCTTCTCATGAAGTTGTTGATTTTGTTGCGTGATAGCCTCCAAGCGTGCATTAGCATATTTCAAAGCTCTGGACATAACAGCTTCGGGAGTGTTCCATTGACGTTCAATTTCGAGAAAATACTCCCTGCATTTTTTCCCGATTTCGTTTCTCTGGATCATGCAGATTTCTTTTGCCATGTCTATTTTGAGCTGATGTTCTGTTCTAGGCTTGCCAACAAGCCCGTCTACCCTATTTCCCAAAAATGAGAAATAGTCTCTGCCCTCTTCAAAACCGTATTCACACATTCTTGAAAACCACTCCGTGTATTTTGTGCCAATACCGAGTGCTTCATGTAAATCACGCCCCAAAACCATAGGAGCGCCTGCGTCATAACTAACCTTAACTATTTCGTTCATGGTAAAAAACTCCTTTCTAAAAAATCCCCCCCTGATAAAATGAAAAAATTTACAAGGGAGGTGATGAAAAATGAATAGAGAACCAGTAATATCAACCGACCTCTGTTAATTCCTCCATTACCCCCTCAAACTAGCCAAAATATCGTTTTGCAACGCTTGCAGTTTGTCCAAAATTTTCCACAAAGCCTCCGTGTCATCGTAATTTGCACGGTCAGTTATGAGCTTCTGAAAGGTTGAGTCGGCCGCTTCTAAATTGGCGGAAAACTCATCCTCTATAAACCCTGCTTTTTCTTTCAACTGCTGAATTTTTTCTCCGATTTCCCACTGTAAATTCTCAAGTTCCTCAATTCTGATTGCGTATATATCTAAGGACATGAGTTTATCCTCCTATGCTTGTTTTTATTGCTTTAGTGTTATTCTTCCTCACCTTTTTGTGAGTGATACGGGGCGCAAGTTGTTTCATGGCAACAATCCTTTCAAAGTAAACTGGAATAAAAACTATGATTTCCCCTTGCCGCAACGCTACAACAAACACATCAACTTTGGCGTAAACCTACATTTCAAAATCAGTTCACAGTCGGAAGAATGCGAGACACACGACAAAAACCATAGCGGCTAAAAACAACTTAAAAATTTCTTTTAAGTTCCGTCAATGTTGATTTCTCAGCACTGACGGAGCGTAAAAGCTCCCTAAAATCTGAAATCACATCGGCTTATTCCGATATGAAGTACTGCCTTGTATTTGCTTCCTTTTCAGGTACTTTGTTAGATTGCCTAACTTCCCTTACTCTCTTTGTGTTAAAAAACCATCTTTTAGATTTTATTTTATGTCTTAAAGATGTCTTTTTCTATCTAACGGGTATTTTATACCCTATTTTTTATTTTGTCAAGTCTTTTTTATCTAAATAGCTAAAAAATATTATCCGTTATGATTATTGATTTTTTTTACTTTTTAGCTAAAATTTTCCCCAGAAAGGAGAATAAAACATGTCAGAAAGCAGTATCAGTGAAAGAATAAAAGAACGAAGAAAAGAATTACGAATACGACAACAAGAATTAGCAGATCAAGTAGGAGTTTCTTTAGTAACAGTTACAAGATGGGAAAATCCTAAAAGCGGACGAATACCTAACGCATTCGTACTCCCAAAGCTTGCACAGGCATTAAAAACTACTCCCGATTATTTGCTGAGTGGGACTAAAGATATTCCCACAGATAATATAGATTTACAAGTTACTAAAAACGAAGGAATGGCAACTATATCACTCGGAGGTGATAAAAATATCACGGTACCTGCAAATGCGGAAGGTTACGCATTTTTAAAAGAAGCTCTATTAATCGCTATGTCTCCCCAAGTAACAACCGCAGGAGTAACAGCATGAATAAGAGTTTTCATAATATTCTGATTGATTTTTTTAATTATGAAGAATGTCAAATGTCAAATATAGATATGGATATAGATTTTCCCGATAGGAAGGCTATTTTCGCAATAATACTTTATTTCATAGCTAAAGAACAAAATTTAGGCAGATTGAAACTTGAGTGTTATTTATTGGTTTTGAATCATAAATGCAATATAGATACAGGGGAAAATCTCTTTCATTGGTCTCTAATTAACGGAAGAATCCGCAATTTCATTAATATTATAAACTTTATGAAAGATGATGGTTTTATACATGACGAAAATGGATGTTTCCGATTAACTAAACGTTGTATTTCCATTATCCAAGATTTTTCAAAAATACCTAATGAAATAATTAATTTATTGGAATGGGTATTAGACAAGGGTAAAATAATCCCTTCAGAGAGTGATTTAATTCGTATCATTGAATATCAAAAAGAACTCGAGGGCTATCTTGTTTCGCAAATGAAAAATTCTATTAAGAGAGGTCATTTATACGAGCGTTTTATAGGTTCTCAGTTAGAAAAGAATGACTGTAAGGTTGAGTATCGGGGTATAAAATGCAAACAAAAAGGAGTAGGAGACGGTGGTATAGATTTAATATGTCGTAAAAATACAAAAACGTTGCTTATTCAATGTAAAAATTGGAAAAAAAATATTCCCCCTAAAGATGTTTTACAGTTAATTGGTTCACTCGTAAATTATAGCAAGGAACATTCTGATGAAATAGTAAAAGGAGCTTTTTTTGCTGCTTCTTTCTTTACTGTAAATGCGCGAAAAGAGGCTAAAAAATCAGGAATTGAGCTTTTTGAAAAACGAGAGCTTCCAGATCATTTTCCTATGATAAAGTGCTATACAGATAAAAATAAAAGACGATTTTATTATCTCCCTATGGATATATATTATGATGAAATAGACTTAAATTTATCTAATGGTGATTGTTATTGTTTAACAGTTTTAGAAGCAGAAATGAAAGGTTATAAACGTGATATATCTATGCAAAATATAATTAAGTTTCCGAAAAACAGGAAGAGAACTAATCCCTCAAAACCTGATGATGATGTGATTAAACAGTGTTTAGAAGCTATGGACGCTCACACAAAAGCAGCGACTGTGAACGATAAAAATTTTCCGTAGGCTAAACCGTATGTTAAAATTTTTAATAAAACACATAAGATTTGATGAAACAGTATTTTACAAATGTTATTCAAATCCTACCGCCTCCATAATCAATCGAAATATAACGAATATCAGCCCCGTTGTCTAACAAAACCTTCAAATTATCAGGTCTTAATGCTCGCATTGCTGTTATCAGAGTTGAAGTTGCCGCAGGTGGAGTAGAACGTACTCCCCTTTCAAGATTCACACAGTTGGGATTCGCTCCCATGTCAATACATGCTTGAACTAATTCAGGCGTTCCCCATTTAATAGCAAGTTCATAAAAAGTTTCGTCATCCCAATTACCGATGTCAATTTCTGTATAGACGTTAAACCCTTTTTTTACTGCATTTATCAGCTTGGTATTGTTCCTTAATTTTTTGAAATATTTTTCTGTGAATTTTTTCCATGTTTCTTTCATTATATATATATACTTTCAGGATTAACTCCTGCCCTTAAAAATTCTTTGACAGCAAGATACATTCCATTTTCAGCGGCAATGTTCAAAGCAAATTTTCCCTGTTTGGGCTTAATATTCGTATCAGCTCCCAAAGCTAAGAGAGTCTTGAGTTTTTCAAGTTTCGCACCGTAGTTTGAATAATTCATAACGGCTTGAATAATAGGCGTTAAATCGTCCATGTTTTTTGAGTTTATGTTTGCTCCTGCTTCAGCAAGCACACGAATAACGTCCTGATTTTTTTCACCTGCAATAACATTAAGAGCTACAATATTATTCCCGAACATGTCTTTTGCGTTTATATCAGCTCCATTCTCAATGAGAAATTTCACAGTTTCAGGCGTTCCGAACATCGAAGCAATCATCAATGCTGTGTAACCCTTTTGAGTCTTTGCTTCAATGTCTGCATAATCTGAAAGAGCGTCAGAAATTTTGTTCATGTCTTTGCCAAAGGAAGCGACGAGGAGATCAACGTCATGAAAATCTGTGTTATAAATTATTGTGTTCAGAATGTCGATGAACATTAACACTTTCACAAATCTTGTTCCGTAACAAATATTTTTTCTGAACTTCCCATTGTTCGTGTAATTCTCGTCTTCCAGAAATTTCTTGAATGAAAAATGCTCTTCGTCCTTGAGTTCCAAATCCGCTCCGGCTCTTATGAGTTCATAAAGGCATTCAAGATTTACGTGTGAATATCTTTCCTCTCTCGATATGTTTTTCATGAGCATGATTATCGGTGTTATTCCGTCAATGGTTCTCATGTTTATATCGGCTTCGTTTTCGCATAACAGGCGGATCATCTTTGCAGGTTCAAAATATTCTCTGGGATTTGCAGCAATTAGGTGAAGAATACTTTTCCCGAAATTTTTATTTTCCAGTAATGAATCCAAAAATTTTAAGTCGTCAAGACGATCTTCGATTTCTTCTTCGTCTGAGCGTGTAACAAAATCTTCAGGCGAAAATTTTATCGACATTTCACGAGTAACTTCTTCAAAACTTTCGTTTTCATCATACTCGTTTTGCTCGGAATCATTATCTAAGGCTTCATACTCCGTTAAATCTGTATTTAAGTCAAGGTCAGGGCAACTTGGCAATAATTCTAATAGAGCTTCATACGAGGCAGCATGACGAACACGATTGATTGTGTGATTCTTCAAGGGAAGCAACTCGCTGCTCCAGTCTTTTTCATAAAATCTCGTTACGTTTGTATAGCTTAACTCTTTTCCATCAACATCACAATTAGGGATAGTCGGCTCAACTTCATGAATAATATTTAATATTTCAGTCCCCTTATCGAGTTTTAGCTTGAAATTTTTAGCGTCTTCGGATTTATCGGCTTCGGGAACGTAATTCCTTACGAAATGCCATGCGAACGTTTTTATTGATTCCGTATCAACTCCCGCTTGTAATAGAAATTTCACGCCTTCAACATCATATTTATTCATGAGAATTACCAGCAAGCCTTCAAAAATATCTTGCATAGTGTAATCGTTATCTCTTGCTCCAGTCCTGAGACATGCTTTCAGTAACTCAAGTTCACGGACTTCAATAGCGGCTTCAGGAAATGATATACCTGATTTATCGTGAATGCTCATGTTAAAACCGTTATTGACAGCTCGTATTAAGTCCTCCGTTGTGTTGTTTCTTATTACTTCCACAAAAGGTTCGCCTTCATTAAGACCAAAAGTTTTAACCTCGTCAAATGCTTTACCTTCCCAAAACTCTGTAAACTTGCTTTTGAATTGCGTTGCGTTATCGTTGAGGTAAACTCCCTGTTGAATGAGTAAAATCACAGCTTCAAGATTTGAGGGGGCATCACCGTTATCATGATTCAGAATAATATCAAGTGCTGAGTTGCCATCGTTATTTCGGATTGAAGGGTCTGCACCGTTGGCAAGCAAAGATTTTATAACGTTGATTTGAAATTTATCGTTTACGCTTGCCGCATACATCAAAGGCGTGATTCCGTTGTTATCTCTGGCGTTCACGTCAGCACCTGCCTCAATCAAAAATTTCATTGCTAATATAATATTACCGTCATTTGAATCCGAATTATAATGGCTTACACAATCCATTAATGGCGTAATTCCGTCTTTGTCCTGTGAATTTGGATCGGCTCCATGTTCAAGTAAGAGTTTCACAGTCAATAAATCTCTGTCGTCCAAAGAATTTTTGCATATGAGATTTAGAGCTGTGTATCCTCGTATATCTTTAATGTTCGGGTCAGCTCCGTTATCAAGCAATAACTCTATTCTCTTATTTTCACTATCTTCACTTATGGCGTAAAGCAAAGAAGATTCACCGTGAAGATTTTGAATGTTGGGATTTGCACCATGCTCAAGAAGGAAACAGAGCAAATCGTCATTATCACTTTTTAGAGCGAACATTAACGGGGTATACCCTGAAATTGTTTGAAGATTGATATTTAAGTCTGGATTTCTCGAAATAATTTCTTTCACGGCTTGAAAGTCATTTGAGAACACAGCGGTTAAGAAATCAAATTCAAGCTCATTCATGTGAGGGTAAGCCTCTATTTCCTCTATAAAACTTTCGTAGGCATTACGTGCTTTATTCGAGTTAATATCTGCCCAGTGCTTTATGTCTTTAGCCTTTGCACCATGTTTCGTCATCAAAGCGACACTCTTAATATTATTCGTGTAATAATCGTCATACCAAGATTTTAGCTAAACCTTTAAGAGCCAGCATTAACGGAGTGATCTTGTCATTGCTCAACGCGTTAATATCCGCTCCAGCTTCAAGCAAGATTTTAACCATTTCGACAGGTCTGAAATATTTTCCATTAGGAGCGAGGGCAATATGATGCAATGCCGTCAAACCTGAATTATCTGTGAAGTTTACATCGGCACTCTGAGCAAGCATTGATTTTAAGGCTTCAGGAGAAACAGCTTGCCATAAGCCAAATTCTGAAACATTTTTGCTGGCTTCCGAATTATTTTCTTCGAGTTCGTACAAAGAGTATTGAGAATAATCTTCACCGAATACTCCGGCTTTTATCAAAATCTTAATAATCTTATTCCCTTTGGCTAATCTTTGTGAAATTTCCTGAAGCTGTTCCCTTTCACTGTCGTTACATACTTCAAGATTATC
>CALBPU010000004.1 GCA_937899395.1 uncultured Fretibacterium sp. | reverse complement strand
GCACTTCAAAAGTGGACAATGAAATTTATGTTTTTTCAAGTGTCTTGACTATATTTTTCGCCATTTTCATTTGTTTGCATCTTTACAACAGGACGATTTTGGCTATTTCTCCTGTAACCTTCTGGCAACTTACATCTGTCAGGATTTTCACACATTGCGCAGGCGTAATCAATCTGAAATGCGTCTTCCAGTAAATGTCCTCTGGGAAAATCTTCATAGCTTTCGTGAATGTGCCCACTGTAATCACGGCGTAACTCTTCTTCTTCGGCTTCAGGAAATTTCAGTTGCAAGTACCCCTCAATATCTATTGGTTTAAGCGCGATTTCTCTCATATCTTCTCCAGCCTTTTTTGCACGTTCAATTTCAGCTTTTTTACGAGCCAAATAATTCATAAGAATTTCTCTGTCTTTGGCCTGAATTTTTTCAAACAATTCGGTCAGTGCAGCCGGTACAGGTTCAAGTTGTTTCCCCTCAGTTGCACAAGGAGTATAGCTGGCAATGATTGCTTCAGCTTCTTCAACCGTCATTGAAGGAGCAGGAACTTCGATTTTCTGTTCAGGTTCCGATTGAGCTTGTGTTTGAGAACTTTCCTTATGCTTTCTCGAAGCCTTTTTCTCAGGGTCATAGCTTTTCTGGCTGCTCAAAGCTTTGCCAATGTAAGCAAAATTCTGTTTTGCAGGATTTTTCCCGTCTCGGATGAACCGTTCAACAGCTTTGTCAATTTCCTTCTGAATACGAACAGGTGTATGCTTGTCCAGAAGTTCACGAAGGACTTCGATTTCACGCTCTGACAGAAATTTTTTTCCTGTTTTGAACAGCCAATATTCCGCAGTTGTTTTCAAAATATCTGGAACACCTTCAAGATTTTGATTTTGAGAAAAAGATTCTTCATCAGATTTTTTAGGGAGTTTGGCTTCCCTCTTTAGAGTATTCTTTTTTAAATCTTCTCTAAAATCCTCTTGATTTATTTGGGTGACGCTTGGGTGACGCTGGGTGTCACCAATTCATGACATTGAGTGTCACCACCTGGTGACATTTTTTGCTTATTTGTAATTTTCGCATATTCTGAGTTTTCATAGCGCTTCGCACCATTCCCATGAATGATAAAAAGGCTCTTATCATTCCATCTAGGATTAGCTTTGTTCTTACAAAAAATTCGTTCAATAAGTCCCTCTGCTACAAGAAAACTGAGCCATCTTTGAACTGTTCGTGGACTGCGATCATATAATTTTGCAACCGTCCCAATATGAATTTTTACTTGACGAGTTTCAATATGAGCACGTTGCAGCATAAGTACATAAAGCCTTAATGCTGGTCCTGATAAATTACGGTCTGAAGCAACTGCTTCGTCTAATTTTCTAAAAATAATTGGCATTTTATTCCTCCTATGAATTTTCATTTTTTTCTCACAGGCGTACTCTCAAAAATCTCTAAAATGTGCTAAAATATGAGTACCTTTTCTCGCCCTGTGAATTCCCCATGTTCGGTCAGTCGCTAAACATCACGAACGTGGGGGAATGGACTTAATTTCTTATCTAATTAAGCCTCTTAACTCGAATAAAGTCAAGTTTCATTATGTACAAGCACTCATCGTTTGAATAAAGTTAAAATGCTTACA
Organism: uncultured Fretibacterium sp.; assembly: GCA_937899395.1. Lineage (GTDB taxonomy): Bacteria > Synergistota > Synergistia > Synergistales > Aminobacteriaceae > JAFUXM01. Next base: position 3,067 of record CALBPU010000004.1, on the reverse strand, counting down.
ATGCCATCAGTGATTGCACTAAAAAGAGATTTTACTCCTGCAATAATTTGGGGCATAGCGAATAAAACAAGAATAATAGAAAGTAACCAGTAATCCCAGTGATATAAGCCAGTTACATCATGTTTCAGCCCCTCTGTATCTCCTTGTAGAACAATGATTTGGGCGTTGATTTTATCAAAGCCATTACGCATATCTTCTTTGATTTGTTCTCTAAATTCTGCGTTTTCTTTCTGAATTAAAGCTAAATTTTTTTCATTTATAGCTTCAAGCCTATCCATTCTTGCATTAAAAATTTCGACCGTAACATAGTTGTCATTACTCGTCATTTTGCTAGTGCCCCTTTTTTATTAGAATAATGTCCGAAAAATTTAATTCCATTTTCCTCTTTCATTTTTCTTATGGTGTTTCTTAAAGTTTCAAAAGGAACTTTATACATCATTGCCATAGCTTCAGCAATTCCAATCGGAATATCTGTAACACCAGTTTCATAACGAATCATAGTAGATAATGAAATATCTAATGTTGCTGCAGCTTTTTCACGTGAATACCCGGCTTCAGTTCTAATTTGTCCTAACGGATTTTTATCTTCTTTAGGCCAACGTGGCATTTAATTTTTCTCCCTTCTTTTTTTTAGAATTATAACAGTTTATTTTTGAGTTTTCAAATAGATTTATTTTTTTATAAAAATTTATATTTGACATTTCAAAAAAGAATAGTAAAATATACACCATCAAGCGCAAGGAGCGCAGCAACAAGCGAACCTAGCGAGTAAATTGAAAGAAAGCCTAACTAGAAGAAGCCGAAAATTTTCGGAAAGTAATTGAAAGGGGGAAGCTCTGAAAGGAGGATACAAGGCAATAAAAATTTAAGAAAAATTATCCGGCTATAAAAATAGAAAGTCGTGTGTCTCACTATTCTTCCGGCTCAACTGATTTTGAAATGTAGGTTGATAAAGCTGATGTGCTTAGGGGAGCGGTGCGGCTGGAAAGAGAATATAGCTTTTTATTGAAAAAATCGAAACGGGAAATTTTCCCGTCTAAGGGTAAAGCCCTTACTGATGAGATTAAAAATTTTTGGGAGGTAAAAAACAATGGGGCAGAATGAATTATTGGCAAAGTTGAACGAGATTAAGGAACTCAAAGTGATGAAAGAGGAACTTGAGGATCAGCTTGAAGTGCTGGAAGACGAAGTGAAAGCAGAGATGGACAGGCAAAACGTACAGAAATTATTGGTTGGAACGTACAAAGTGGCCTACACGAAATACACTTCACATCGGTTTGATAACGTAGCGTTTAAGGCAGACCACCAAGTGCTTTACGAGCAGTACTCGAAGGCAATCGAAGCACGTCGTTTTACGATTTCTTAAAAGTCGGATGTTCCAGCATCCGGCTTCTAATTTTAACAGAAGTTGAAAGAGGTACATTAATGAAAAAAATTTTGAAGCGTCGCAAGTTACAGAAGCGGTTACGGACAATATTTATTTTTGACCGTGAAATTGAGGGAAGTTTCACTCGTGTTTTAGCGTTCATGAGGGAGAAAAATTAATGACGAATTGGATAGATATGAAAAATTTGCGTCAGGGAATTTCAACTTTGATGCAAGCGAAAAAAATAATACGAAATAGTGTTGATATGCCGTTCAGCGATGAAAAATCGGTTTGGCAAGAGTATTGGGCAACGCCGGGAGTAGAAGATTTTAATCATCTTTGTACGTTGCTGAATGAGGCGGAAAAATTTGCAAGAGAATCAGTTAGGAGGCTAAAAGCATGAACTTAATATTGGAAAAAGCATATGAAAAAGTTTGCGGAAATTGTAAGGCATGTCTACTTGAACGATGGCAGGATTGTGTAAATAACACGTTTAATTTTCGCCGATGTCCGTTTGAAGACGAAATAGCAGGAATTGAAGATTCGGCGAAACTTTTTCTTGAATTTGTTGATGAGATAGCTGAAAAAGTCAAAGATTATGACCCCGATGATTTAGTTGAAAGTGCATAGGAGGATTTTTATTTTGGCAGTTCTTATTGAAGCAGAACGAGAAAGAGAGGAAAAATTTTTAGGGAATTTTTAGGTGATGACGAATTGGAAGTTGAAATTTTGCCTCTTATCTAGGGGCAAAACAAACTTAAAAAGGAGAGAAAAGGATATGAGCTTTAGAAAAGCAGAAAAACGAAAAGCAAAACTGAGATTAGCGATAACTGGACCAGCCGGTTCAGGAAAAACATACGGTGCCTTGCTGATAGCGCAAGGTCTCGGCGGAAAAATTGCGATGCTCGATACGGAAAACGGTTCGGGCGATTTGTACGGTGATAGATTTGAGTATGACATCTGCCCTATAACGGCACCTTACGATGTACGAAAATATTTGCAGGGGATTCATGATGCGGAAGAAGCAGGATATGATGTTTTGATAATCGACAGTCTTTCACATGCTTGGAATGGCGAAGGCGGACTGCTCGATATGCAGAATCGAATAACGGAATCGAATGCAAAAATGAATTCATTTTCTGCGTGGCGCAAAGTAACCCCGTGGCAGAACAAACTTGTAGAATTTATTTTAACAAGTAAGTGCCATATTATCGCTACAATGCGGAGCAAGACGGATTATATTCAGATCGAGAATGAACGAGGAAAGTCTGAAATCAAAAAAGTTGGGCTAGCACCTGTTCAAAGGGACGGAATCGATTACGAGTTCACGACTGTTTTTGATGTGAGTACGAGCCATGTAACGACGGTGTCAAAAGACCGAACAAGCATTTTTGACGAACAAGCATTTCAAATAACGGAGGAAACGGGGAAAAATCTAAAGGAATGGCTTGACAGCGGAGTTGATATTGAGGGACAGAAAAATCAACAAAAACAGTTATGGGAACGTTATCTAGCAGTTTGTAATAATCAGCAAAAAGAAGCACAAGACGCAATGTGGGTTGTTACAGGCAAGACAAAGTTTAGTGATTGTTCGGCAGAAGACATTCAGGCACTTTGCGATGATATTCAGCGCAGAGAAAATGAACTATAGTAATTTAACTTATAAAACTATAGTATAATAATAAATTATGAGTTATCCAG
>CALBPU010000003.1 GCA_937899395.1 uncultured Fretibacterium sp. | reverse complement strand
ACGGAATTATTATCGGAATGTGCGAGCTGCCTTTCTATAACGTCAGGTGTCCAGCCCATTTCGTTAAGACGGGTGCTTGCCATTGCCCTAAATCCGTGAGCATTCATATCGTCATTAGTGTATCCCATTGAGCGGAGGGCAATTCTGATCGTGTTATTGCTCATAGGCTTTCCGTTATTTCGAGCTGACGGGAACAGCCATTTATTTTTTCCTGTAAATTTCTGCAAAAAATATAACAACTCAATAGCTTGCTTTGATAACGGTACTATGTGAACTCTTTTCATTTTCATTTTTTCAGCAGGAATTCGCCATTCACGGGTTTCAAAATCAATTTCTGACCATTCGGCTTGTCGTATTTCTCCCGGCTTGCAAAACGTCAGAGCCGAAAATTTCAATGCACACTGAACAATCTTACGCGGATAAGCATTAATATTTTTCATCAGCATCGCAATGTCTAAAGGTTTCGTTAAAGCAGCCATGTGTTTATGTTGACGTGAAGCAAGTGCATTTTTTAATGCAAATGTCGGATCATTTTCTGCTCTGTCAGTTGCAATAGCATAACGAAAAATCTGCCCGATTAAAGCCTTAACACGTGCTGCTGTTTCAAGCGTCTTTCGTTCTTCAATTTTTCGGCATAATTTCAGAATTAAACCTGAAGTTATTTCGTTCATAGGCATATCTTCAAATTCAGGTAAAATATATAATCTCAAGCGCATTTTTATTGATTCAATATACGAAGGTTTTTTGTCAGTCATACGTTTTTCAAGCCATTCCGCTGCAACTTCCCCGAACATTATTTTTTCGGTTTGCGGCTCAATAATCTCCGTTTTTGCTTCAACTGCTTTTGCTCTGGCCTCCTTCACAGAAAGGTCAGGATAACTTCCTATATGCTTACGTTTTTCTTTACCTTTAATCCAAAAACGAACAATCCAATATTTTGCCCCATTAGGTCTGACCTCAAGAATTAATCCCCGACCATCTGAAACCGAATATTTTTTGTCTTTAGGTTTTAACTGTTTAACTTGAATGTCAGTTAGTGCCATTGCTGAACTTTCTCCCATTTTCCGTAGTCCTGAATTTTTATTATACATCAGACTACGGAAAAGACTACGGGATTGTTTGTTGCTGTGGAGTTACAAAATTTTACGCAAGGATATAAAAAATTCTGTTTCTATAATTATTTTTGATTTTTTCTTTACGTGAATTTTTAATATTGATAAAGGAAAAACGGAAACGCAGAGATTCGAACTCTGGGAGGATTGCTCCTCTTACGCTCTCCAAGCGCACGCCTTCGACCGCTCGGCCACGTTTCCAAAACATTGAAATTATATCACATAATTTTTATTTTGCTTTGCAAGATTGTTATAATAGTGTTCAAAATAACTTAACAGGAGTGCTTAACTTGCAAAAAATTTCACGCTCTAAAAAATTTCAGCCTCAACCTCGTAAACGAAGCCGAAAATTTTTGCTGATTTCTATTATTATTTTTGTTCTTGTTGTAGCGACTTCAGCTGCATGTTTTATGTCGTATCGCATGAAAATTCCTTCAGAATTTTGGGAAAAATATATTCCTATCCCTGAAGGAAATAAAATTAATGTCTCAATCGAAAACGGAATGACTGCTATGCAAGCTGCAAGAGCTTTTGAATTTCAAGGTGCCTTAGATAAAGGAACACCTATACAGCTTGCAAGGTGGTTAGTGAGATTCGGAATTGACAAAAAAATTCGTGCGGGACATTACAGTGTTGTACCGTCAGACGCATGGAATTTAGCAAGACAATTAAAAACAGCTAAACCGGCATTATTAAAAGCTCAAATTCTTCCTGGTCTTGATATTTTTGCTTTAATCGATTCGATTGAAAGTCAGGACAAAAAATTATCACGCAAAAATTTTTCAGAGGCTCTTTTAAGGGACGATAATTATCCTCCTAAAATGCGCGAATTTATTAACGAACTTCCTGACGATGAATACACTCGCTATTCATTTTTAATGCCCGAAACTTACATGTTGATTAACAGAAACGCCGATGAACTTGTTCATGCTTCAGCTTCAGCATGGTGGAGTCATTGGGAAGAATTTATTGAGGCTCATAATTTAACAGCTAAAAATTTACAGGACGCTTCAATAATTGCCTCAATGATCGAACGTGAGGTTATGCACGATGACGAATGCAGAACTGTTTCAGGAGTAATTCAAAACCGCCTGAAAAAAAATATGCTCCTTCAAATTGATGCTACCGTTGTATATGCTTGGAGGTTAAAAGGAAGAAAATTAACACGGGTATTAAACAAAGACCTTGAAATCGAATCGCCTTATAATACTTACAGAATAACAGGCCTTCCTCCCAGACCTATTTGTGTTCCAGGAATTGAAGCATGGGGAGCAGCTCTTGACCCTGAAACTAACAATTACTATTATTACGTTGCCGGAAAAAACGGTTGGCATTATTTTTCAACAACGTACAAAGAACACCTGCAAAATATCAGACAGGCTCGTTCTGAAAAATAAAAAATAAAAATGGGGGTTTATTTTGAGCAGAAGAAAAAATAAAAATCAGGTAAATTTAGGGGAATTAATATTATTTGTACTCATAATTTTGTGCGTGTATTTTATTCTTGCATTGTTCGACAGTGCTTTAACGGGAGACAGCGGAAAAATTTGGGGCGAATATCTTCGTAAAGTTTGGGGAGGAGCTTCAATCGTACCGTTGTTATTCTTGATGTATTTATGCACAGCAACTCTCTTGAAATTTCGAGTGCCGAGAATCCCAAGACAAATTTTGGGAACTATACAATTATATATTTCATTTGCATTTTTGTTAGGGCTATTGAAGGAGACAGGTTGGGAAACTGAAAGCACTTTATTTTTACCCGGAAGTTTCGGTCATGGTTTAGCGAGATTTTTTGTGCTTAACATCGGAACGTTCATAACTCTTTTGTTAGTTGTCGGGTCATTTATATTCTCAGCATTTTTATTCGGCTCAAGAATTTTCAAGCTTTCATTGCCTAGTTTGTCATCGTTATCATTGCCGTCATTCCGACAAACTCGAAAAACTTTTGTTAATTCACGAAGACGCAGCAGAAAATCTTCAAGTGATGATGACGATTTCAAACATGAAACGCCTGATGATATTTTATTCATGAAAAAATTGAAATTTCCGACATTCAAACCTGCTGACGATGATAAAGAAGATACAATGCAAATTTCATTCTCAAAATCATCAGATAAAAAGGATAAAGTTTCAAAGGGTTTAATGAATCTTCAAATGCCTAAATTGAAACCTGCTCCTGAAGATGAAGAATTTCAAGATGAAAGAGACCCTAACCGAAGTGAAGCCGTTGAAAAACTCGACAACATCATCGCAATGATAGACTCGGGAGCATTGGAACCTCCAGTGAAAAAACGTTCTAAAACTTCACGACCCAAAAAAATACGAAGACCTTTGCCCGAAATAACATTTCCCGAAAAATTACAGGAATTTGAAGATGTTGAAATTGATTCGGCTGAATATGATGAACCTGTATTTCCGCCTCCGATGGAAATTTTCGGACAGCCTGCGAAAATTGAAACGTCTCAAAAAATTTCGGATAAACCTGACAAACAAGGTAAGCTCATTGTTTCAACTCTTAAAAATTTCGGTGTAACAGCAACTCTGGCACATACTGTTACAGGGCTTTCAATAATTCAATATCAGCTCGAACTTGCTCCAGGCACTAAGGTTAATAAAGTTTCAGGGCTTTCAGATGATTTAACGATGGCATTAGCTGTTATGTCAGTTAGGGTTGAAGCACCGATACCGGGAACTCATTATGTTGGTATTGAAATTCCGAACGATGACAGAAAATTTATGCCGTTGAGAAATGTTTTGGAGAGTCAGGAATATAAAAATTCTGAAGCAAGTTTGCCTTTACCGTTGGGAGTTTTAGTTGACGGAAAAATTTTTGTTCATGGACTTGAAGACATGCCGCATCTTTTAATTTCGGGCGATTCAGGTTCGGGCAAAAATACTTTCATTAATTCCTGTATCTTATCAATTACATCAAAACGTCCTCCTGAAGAATTAAGGTTAATATTAATTGATCCGAGACATATTGAATTTGCGGTTTATAACGGATTGCCCCATTTGTTATCGTCTCCGTTATCAAATTCTGAGAGTGCTTTGAAGGCTCTTCAATGGGCTTGTGATGAAATGGAAAAACGAACGGGAACTTTTGCTGAAGAACGAGTGAGAAATCTTGCAGCCTATAACAAAAAAGTACGCAAGAAAAATAAGCTCCCTGAAATCGTAATCATCATCAACGAACTTTCGGATTTAATGTACTCATCAGGAAATGAATTTGAGGATTTAATAGTTAGGCTTGCACAAAAGGCCGGAGCTGCGGGAATATATATGATTTTGTCGGCACGGAGACCTTCAGCAGATGTTATTACGACTTTAATACGCTCGAATATTCCTGCAAGAATTTCATTCACATTAACGCCTCAAACAGATTCTAAAAATATCATGGGCATTTTTGATTCTGATAAATTGATAGGAAAGGGCGATATGTTATTCAGAAGTCCTACGGCACCGCAGATATTCAGACTTCAAACGCCGTTTATAAGTGAGGAAAAAGTTTCGGAGTTCGTCGAATATATGTCAAACAATCTCGAAGCATCGGAACTGAAAAATTTTTAACCTTTCAATAAAAGCAAGCAATAATAACTCTTCTGAAAATTTTCGGGAGGGTTATTTTTTTGTAAACCTGTATAATTCAAAGAACAAAATTTTTGTTAAGGAGGCAAATTTTTTATGTTTGTAAAGATCGTATGCACCATAGGCCCTGCGAGTGATAATTATGAAACGCTCAAGGCTATGGCTGAAGCAGGAATGAATGTTGCGAGATTAAATTTTTCGCACGGAGATTATGACGGCCATGAAAAGAAATTGAAATTAATCAGGCGCGTCGAACGAGGCACAAAGAAACCCATAGCGGCATTGCTCGACACTAAAGGCCCCGAAATTCGTACAGGTTCTATGAAAGACGGTGAGATAAATTTAGTTCAAGGTGAAAAAATAATTTTGTCATCATGTGATGAACCTTTTGAAGGAACTCCCGAAAAAATTTGGGTGAATTACAAATTGCTTGCTCAAGAAGTTAAACAGGGTGAAAGTATTTTCATTGATGACGGAGCATTAAATCTTGAAGTCGAAAAAATTGACGGCGATGATGTAACCTGCAAAATAATCGTCGGAGGCCCTTTGAGAAATACTAAAGGAATTAATATTCCGGGCTCTGATATAACCCTCCCTGCCCTTTCTGAAAAAGATAAACAGGATATAGCATGGGGCATTCAACACGGCATGGAATATTTAGCGGTATCGTTCGTTAAAACCCGTCAGGATATTGTCGAAGTCAGAAGATTAATTCAAAGTTACGGCGGTGCTATGAAAGTTCTCGCTAAAATTGAAACACGTCAAGCTGTTAATAACATTGAAGAAATTGTTGATGTTGTTGACGGAGTTATGGTTGCAAGAGGTGATTTAGGAGTTGAAATTCCTACCGAAGACGTTCCTTTAGTGCAGAAAAAAATCATCGAGATGTGCAGAGTTCGCGGTAAGGTCGTAATAGTTGCTACTCAAATGCTTGATTCAATGATTCGTAATCCAAGACCTACAAGAGCTGAAGCAAGCGATGTTGCTAATGCTGTTCTCGATGGAACTGACGCAGTAATGTTATCGGGTGAAACAGCTTCGGGAAAATATCCTGTGCAAGCCGTTGCGACAATGAGAAATATTGTTGACCGAGCCGAAAAAGAATTAAATCTCTGGGGCAATCATAAAAACAGTAAGCAAAAAGAAGTTACGGAACTTGAAGGAATACCTGTGCCCGATGCCGTAAGCGGTGCTGCCGTTCTTCTTGCAAAACAGATTAAAGCACCTGCGATAATTTGTTTAAGCCGAAGCGGATTGACTGCGAAAATGATCTCAAAACACCGTCCAGAATGTCCGATTTTGGGATTAACACCCAGTCAGCAAACTTGGAGAGAATTAGCTTTATGGTGGGGAGTTCAGCCCGTCAGACTTTCGGAGATGTCCGACATTAACGTCGCTGCTCGTGAAGCTATTACAACATGCGTTAATAAAGGTTTATTGCCTGAGGGTGAGTTAGTCGTAATAACCGCAGGAGTTCCTGTCGGCAGGCCGGGTTCAACAAACGTTGTCGAAGTTTTAACAACAGGCACGATTTTGTTATCAGGAACACCTCTTTCACAGAAAAACGCAATCGGAAAAGTCTGCATAGCCAGAACTCCTGAAGAAGCAATAGCTAAAGTAACTCAAGGTTGTATCTTAGTCGTTCGTCAGTTGAACGAAGAATATCGCCCTGTGCTTGATAAAGTCGGAGCCGTTTTATTCGAGAGCGGGTTATTATTTGCAGAAGGAAATTCGCTTGCCATTGATTATAATTTGCCCTGCATTGTCGGAGTTGCTGATGCTTTTTCAACGTTAATGGATGATGATGTTGTTTCGATTGACGGAACAAGGGGACTTGTTTATAGAGGTGTCGTAAGGCTGGTTGTGTAAATGTTATCGAATGTACGAAGCTTAATAGATATAGCGATAGTATCATTTATAATTTACAGAATTTTAGTCCTGCTTGTCGGCACACGTGCTGTACAGTTAATCAGGGGCGTAATAATTCTTTCGATTATTCTTTTAGTCGCTTCATTTTTGAAATTCAGACTTTTAACATGGTTCATAGGAAACGCTTTACTGGCTTTAAGCGTAACAGTTCCGATTGTTTTTCAGCCTGAACTCAGAAAAATGTTAGAGGAGTTAGGCAAGGGGCAATTATATAAGCATCAAATGTCTGAAGACGAAGCTGAAATGAAAGTGAGGCAGATTTCAGGGGCTTTAAGTTATTTGAAGGCTCATAAAATCGGTGCGCTTTTAGTTCTTCAACAGGAAGTCGGATTAGGAGATTACACAAAGACCGCTATACCGTTAAACGCTCAAATTACAGAGGAGTTAATAATCTCGATCTTCTGGATTAATAACCCTCTTCATGACGGAGCTGTGATTCTCAACAGATATTCATTAATTGCGGGAGGTTGTTATTTGCCTTTAGCCGATGCTCCTGAAATTTCACGTTGGTTCGGTACAAGACACAGAGCCGCTCTCGGTATAACTGAAGTATCTGACGCAATGGTTTTTGTAGTATCTGAAGAACGCGGTGAAGTTTCACTTGCAGTTAAAGGTAAACTCTCAAAGAACTTGAAAGATTTTCAGGTTGAGGGAGTATTGAGACATTATTTTATGGGTGAACAGGTTGTAAAAGGTTGGGAAGCTCGTAAAAAAATGCTCAAAGATTTATTCTGGGCACAGAAAAAAGAACAAAGCTCAGGGGAGTTGGTGAAATAAAATGAGAATAGGGAAATTTAATCTTGATGAAATTTTATCGTCTTCTTGGGCTTTGTGGACTATCTCAATAATAACGTCTGTTGTAATGTGGGTATATGTTACAGGATTGGAAGAACGACAATTAATTACCCGAAAATTTTCAGCACCTCTTGAATATAGAGGGCTTGATGCCCAAGCGATGTTAAGAGGAAGGCTTTCAGAGGTTGACATTGAAATCAGAGGCACTGAAGACGTAATAACAAGGCTGGATTATAATTCCATTAACGCATTTGTTGACGCTCGAAATTTAATACCCGGAAAAAAATACACTGTCAATGTCATTGTTGAAACTCCTCCCGAAATAACATTATTATCATGCTTTCCGTCTCAGGCAGTTTTGGATATTGTTAGACAGGTTACAAGATTAATGAACGTTGAAACAGTTTTGCCGCAAAATATTCCTGAAGGTCAATATATAGAAGGAGTTGAAATAATTCCTCGAGAAGTCGGAGTAAGAGGTGCTGAAGATGACGTATTAAAAGTTGGTTCAGTTAGAATCACTCCTACCATTGAAGAGTTACAAGAAGGCCGTGAATTATTAATGGCGGTAAAATTTTCACAGTCCGAACCTTTTGAGGGGTCTGTAACTATTGAACCTGCGCAAGTGCGTTTTAGAGGGACATTAGCAAGAGGACTTCCGAAAAAGAGAGTGCCTGTTAATGTAAGACTGACGGGAAAACTTGATTCGGATTACGAGGTTAGATCCATAACAACGGATCCGTCTGAAATTCAAATCGAGGGAAATATAGAGGACCTTGCGAAAATTGAAGCTGTTGATACAGAAGTTATAGATGTGTCATTAATGGCTGAGGATAAAATTATAGTTGCGCCTCTGAGAGCACCTGAAGTTGAAGGAGTTTCGTTCGTGAATGCCTCATCTGTAAAAGTTAGTGTTCAGTTGAGTGAAACTAGAGCCGAAAAGATGCTGACGAATATTCCTGTTGAAATTCGAGGGAGTGAAGACAATCAAAAATGGATTTGTAATCCTCCTAATGTTTCAGTAACGATAGAGGGCAGGCCGTCATTAATTGAGAAATTATCAACTGAGAATATTGAGATAAAAACATTTGTTGATATGTCGAATATTTTTATGGCACCTATAACGCTTCCGGTTAAGGCTGAAATAGTTTCGGACGATTCATTCAGAGTTACAAGAGTAGAGCCTCAAAATGTAACAGTGAACAGTTTATAAATATAAACATGAAAAAATTCCCCCGCTCTGAAATTTTAGAACAGGGGAATTTTTGTTTTTGTTTTTATGCTTTAGCAAATTTTCTTCGCTCTTTAATTCTTGCTGCCTTGCCGCTTAACTTACGAAGGTAATACAGCTTGGCTCTTCTGACTTTACCCTTACGGACTACTTCAACCTTCTCGATTGAAGGACAATGTACAGGGAAAATTCTTTCAACTCCGACACCGTTTGAAATTTTCCTGACTGTGAAAGTCTCATCGAGGCCACCGTGTTGTTTCGCAATTACGATTCCCTCAAAAATCTGAATACGTTCACGAGTTCCTTCTTTGATTTTTACGTGTACTTTCAGAGTGTCGCCCGGTCTGAAATCAGGTAAATTTTCAGCTCTGAAATATTTTTTCTGTACTAAATCAACAACGTTCAATTCTAAAAATCCTCCAAAATTTTTAACGCTTTCCTAACAATCTGTCCAGCGTTATTCCAATCATTACATTGAGCGGGACATTTATTTTTTCAGAATAGATATAACATAAAAGTCCTTCAATGTTTAATTCTTCAAGCCGGCTTTCATTTTCTGAGAACACAAATAGAATTTTTCCTTTATGTTCAAGACACCTGCGTTTTACCTCAAGGCTATGCAGGGAATTTTTACGAGGTTCACGAAAAACTTTTACAACAAGAACATTATCATTAAAATTCTCATATAGCTTTTCAATCTGTCCTAAAACTTTTGCTTCAGGATATGAACTCTTAAAAGCCTCTCGAAGTTCCCGTGTCTTAGCAATTAAAAACGGCCTGGCTAAATCATAAGCCTTGCACATATCATTAAGACCCGATAAATTTTCGTTTTCATATTCAACGATTACGGCTAAATTTACACCGTCGGAAATATATTCACGTATTGAAGCTCTCGAAATTAAATCAGGTCTTCGTGTCAGAGTCCGATTTACGGCTTCATTTCTGCGCCATTTTGAAATTTCTTTCTCGTTTCCGCTTAACAGTATTTCCGGGACATCAAGTCCTTCCCATGAAAACGGCCTTGTGTAATTCGGATTATCGAGCATTCCGCGATAAAATGAATCTTCAATTACAGCTTTGTTTTTGCCGACAACTCCCGGAACAAGTCTGGACATTGCGTCAACTATCAACATTGCAGGAATTTCGCCGCCCGTTAAAACACAATCGCCTATTGAAATTTCAAGGTCAACATATTTTTCTATAAAACGTTCGTCAATTCCTTCATAATGTCCGCAAAAAATTATAACGTGCTCCTGTTTCGCAAGGCTTTCTATAATTTCCTGACTGACTAAAGCCCCCTGAGGAGACGGAAAAATTACAAACGGCTTTGAAGTTTCAAATTTTGATTGCGCAAAATCTAAAGCGTCCTTCAACTGCGGAGCCGCAAATAACATTCCGCCCGAACCGAAAGCATAATCATCAAGCTGCCTGTAATTTCCTCTGCCGAAATCACGCAGATTTATTACATTTACACCGACTAATCCGTTTGATACAGCTCGTCCCGAAATACTTGTTGATAAAAAATTCTCAAATAATTCCGGGAAAGCCGTTACGATTGTAATGTTAATGATTAATCCTCAACGATGTCAACATCAACCCTTTCTCCGGCCTTGACTGCTGCCGCTTTGGCCAACAGCCGAATAGCGTTGATCGTTGCACCCCTCTTTCCGATTACTCGCCCAACATCTTCATGGGCAACCCGAATCAGGATTTTTTTCATACTCTCGTTTTTGCCTTCGTTACTTTCGACTTCGACTGCTTCAGTTTGAGTAACAAGATTCTTAACGATAAATTCTACAAGCTCTTTATAATTGACCATTAAAGTGGCACCGATGCAAAAAACAGTCATTACGGGGGCATCGAATCCCCTTAGAGTTTAGGCTTTTATTGAAGCTAAGCTCTTTATAATGTTGTGACTCCCACCTTTGTAGTTCCTGACCCGCTGAAGTAGGTGCATGAGATTTTATGTTTTGCGGTTTAAAGTGTTCCTTTTGTATAAGGACATAAAAACACAACATTTCGTAACAACACTACTCTTGAGGGAAATGTGATGTAGATGTGTTTCCTGCATCTTTCTCCTTTCTGTTAAAATTCTTAGAGTTACATTTTTCCAAAATACCTTGTTTTCTTAAAAGCCCACGTGCTGTATCTGACGGTAAAGCACCGTTTTTAAGCCAATAAAGCGCGCGTTCTTCATTAATCGTTACTGCCGCAGGGTCAGTCATAGGATTATACGTACCTATTAATTCAATGAATTTTCCATCTCTAGGCGAACGTGAATCCGCAACTACCAACCTATAGAAGGGAGCTTTCTTTCTACCCTGACGCGACAAACGAATTTTTACCGACATTCTTTAGAGTGCACCTCCTGATTAAAAATAAAAATAAAACCAAAACTACTTAAAACCTAAAAGCGATTTCAATTTTCTGCTGCCCGAATTTGATGAAAAAGTCTTAAACAATTTTTTCATCTGTTCATATTGGGATAACAGTTGATTGACCATCTGAACCGAAGTACCTGAACCTTCTGCAATTCTCCTGCGTCTTGAGCCTTTTATAATTTTCGGATTGTATCTCTCTTCAGGAGTCATAGATTGGATTATGGCTTTTTGACGTTTCAAAATTTTTGCGTCAATATCTTCAGCTCGGAAATTTTTTATCTTATCCATTCCCGGAATCATACCTGCTAATTTATCGAGAGGCCCTAATTTTTCGATTTGTTCAAATTGAGTTAATAATGTCTCGAGATTAAATTGTTTTGAAAGTTTTCCCGGAGATGTTTTGACAGCATATTCATCAATCCCTGCCGCTTTAACCTTCTCAACAAGCCCTTGAATATCGCCCATTCCCATGATACGGCCGGCCATTCTTTCGGGGCTGAAAGGTTCTAATGCGTCAGTGTTCTCACCAAGTCCGGCAAATTTAACAGGAACTCCCGTTACAGCACGAATTGCTAAAGCACTTCCGCCGCGTGCATCGCCGTCGAGTTTCGTTAAGATTAAACCTGTGAGATTTAATAATTCATGAAAAGATTTTGCGGAATTAACTGCTTCTTGACCCATCATTGAGTCAACTACCAAAATTTTTTCATGAGGAGGAAGAATTTTTGCGATGTCTTTTAACTCGGTCATTAATTCTTCATCAATGTGAAGCCTTCCTGCGGTATCAAGAATTATAACGTCGTTCATATGGTCTTCGGCAAATTTAACACAGCCTTTCACAACATCAAGAACGTTTTCTCCTTCTTTACCGTAAAAATTTACTTTTGCACTTTCAGCTAAAACTCTTAACTGTTCGACGGCAGCAGGTCTTCTTAAATCGCAGGCAACGACTAAAGGATTATGAGAATTTTTGAGATAACGTGCAAGTTTAACTGTTGTTGTAGTTTTTCCTGAACCCTGTAAACCTGCCATTAAAATTACAGTCGGAGGTTTTGGAGATATAATCAGATTTTCAGCTTTGCCCATTAAGGAAATTAATTCTTCGTAAACTATCGCAGAAATTCTCTCATTGGCAGTTATGGAAGAAAGGACTTCAAGACTTACGGCACGTTCACGGATTTTCGCAATTAAATCCTTAGCTACACGGAAATCAACATCAGCTTCCAACAAAGACCTTCTGACTTCACGTAATGCGTTATCAACATCGGCCTCTGATAATTTTCCCTTGCTTCCGAGTTTTGAGAAAACGTTCGATAATTTTTCCCTTAAAGCGTCAAACATGATTAAAATTTCCCCTCCTTTTCTTTAAGCCTTAATTTCAACTCCTCATTCTCCTTTTCAAGCTTCTTAATTCTTTCCTCAAGATTACGGGTATTAACAGCAAAACATAATTCACGCTCAATTCCCTCAAGTTTCTCCATGACATGGCGTGCAAGAATGTAAACGGCCTGTCTGCTCATGCCCAAAATTTTCGCGGCCTCTGAGGGCGTTAAATCCGAAAAACATAAAGTCTCGTAAACTTTTCGTTGAGTTTCGGTTAAAAGCGGCGAGTAAAAATCATAAAGCAAATTCAAATAAATTCTGCGCTTCAAAATTTCACTGTCGTTATTATTTTTTGCGTTATTAACCTTGTCATTCATGATGAGAATTATAAAGAAGTGATTTTAAGCTGTCAAGTATTTTTGCTTTACGAAAAAATTTCACTCGATAAAAATGTTTGACGCAAAATAAACGCTGTGATAAAATTCTCCAAGTGTTAAGCCCGGGGCGTAGCGCAGTCTGGCTTAGCGCGCATGGTTCGGGTCCATGAGGTCGGAGGTTCGAATCCTCTCGCCCCGATAAAATGAAAGAGCAGTTCTCGAAATTTTTGGGAACTGCTTTTTCACTCTTTATGACATCAGGAACGAAATTACAAATAACAAACCTATTGCGAAGGTCATTAATCCGTAAGCAAGGCTTGAGGGTAATAATGTCCCTATTGTGTCGGCTTTTCCGTCATCTTTGTAAAATCCGAAATCTAAATCTTCAGGAGGTCTTACAAATTTTATTCTCGAAATATTCATCAGCATTAATCTAATCGGTTCGGCCGTGATGAAATCCGTAAATCTCGCAACGAATGCTCCTATAAACGGCAATATAACCCCGATTACAGGTCTGAAGAAATAATTTTCGATGTTTAATTTTTCCGGCCATAAATCAAGATATTTTTCTTCACGGATTAAGAATTTCTTGATGAAAAGGAAATAAACAATTATTCCGATTGAGATCGAAATTACAGAGCCTTCGAGATTTTCAAACGAAAAATAATTTACAAAGTGATGATGTTCAGGTGCATTCATAAAGCCTGAAGCAAGTACGCTGATTTTATCTCCTGTATCATAGGGAAGAAATCCTATAATCGGAAGTATCAATGCTGAAATTGTTAATATGATTTTGTTAGGCAATGAAAGGTAAACAGGTTTTTGATGTAAATCGGGTGAAGGTTTCATTATGAATAACGCAATGAACAATTTTATTACGTAAGCAGTTGTTAAGCCTCCCGAAATTAAAAATAACCATTCGCAAATTTCAAACATTAATTTTTCACTTGAAGCACTCATAAACGATAAAGCAAATTTTCCCTCATGAATATACTCAACGATGCTTTCATGAATTAAAGTTTTTCCCAGATAACCGTTCCACAACGGAGCACCCATTAATCCTAATCCGCCCATAATAAATGCAAACATTAAAATTTTTTTGCCTCTTCCGAAGCCTTTAATATCGTTCAAATTTAATTGGTGAGTATTCATGTGAACAACTCCGGCACATAAAAACAAAACCAATTTCACTAGCGAATGTCCTATCATGTATAACACTGTTCCTCTTACGGCTAAATCGTTTTCAGCTCCCAAGAAACACTGCATCGAAATTCCTGTCAAAATAAATCCTAACTGAGACATTGATGAACATGCTAAAGTTCTTTTGAGGTTGATTGAAAAAACTGCTAAAACTGCTCCGAGTACCATTGTTATAACTGCCAGTACCAAAAGCATAAAACCCCACAGAGAATCATGAATAAAAACTCCCGAGCTTAAAACTATAATTCCGAATAAACCCGATTTTGTTAATAATCCTGATAATAATGCGCTTGAAGGTGCAGGAGCTGCTGTGTGTGCCGTAGGAAGCCATATATGTGAAGGAAAAATTGCTGCCTTCGCTGCGAAACCTGTGAAAATTAAAATGCCCGGAATATAAAGGGAATTTTTGATTTCAGGGTTTAATGTTGAGAAGGATTTTATATCAAGCGTTCCGACTTTTGCATAAAATAAAATTAATCCCGTTAAAGTAGCAAGCCCTCCTATAATTGCAATGGCTAAATATGTCTGAGCAGCCCTTTGAGCTTCGTGATTTTCCTCTTGAACAACCATAATATACGAAAATAATGACATCATTTCAAAGAATATGAACGTCGTATATAAATCGCCTGATAAAAATACTCCCATTATTGACGATAAAGTCATTAGTATGTAAAAATAATAACGGTTTCTGTTGCGGTGGCCTCTTAAATATTCACGTGAAAAAATTGTCGTTACTGCCCACATGAACGTGATGATTACGGAATAAATATACCTGAAGCCGTCAAGAGTAAATTTTAATCCGAAACCGCATACTCCGGGAGCAAAAAATTCAGAGCCTATGAATTTATAACTGTATAAAGCCGTAAAAAATTCAACAACGCAAATGAAATCAGCAAAATAATCACGGGCAATTCTGCTTTTTTTGCCGATAAAATACGATACAAGCCCGCCTAATATCGGGAACAAAACTAAAAATAATAATAAAAAATTTCCTGTCATTAAAATAACACCTTTCGTTAAAATTTTTTATGAAACGGTCAACCTATGATTCATAAATGCCTGTTCTATTTTTGTATTAATTAATTCTTCAACTTGTTCCAAAGTTATTGAAGGCTTGAAAATTTTTCTGAAAAAACCCGGAACTGCAACAACCGCAACAGCAACAAGTATTCCAATTAATCCCAATATCCAATTCATATAAAGCTGAGTATCATCTAAACGTTTATTAAGATATTGAACATTTGCATCAATAATTTCGATTCTTGCTTCGAGTTTGTCAAATCTGCTGTTAGTCTGTGCTTCAAGCTTATCAATTCTGCTGCTGAGGTCTGCATTAACCTTATCAATTTTATTGTTAAGGTCTGTATTGATTTTCTCAATTTTCCCATTGAGTTCAATAGCAAATTGATCAAACCTTTTCAAAATTTCTGCATTGCCTAATTTTATTTCTGACATTAAAGCTCTTTGATCTGCTTCGTAAACATCTTTGCGGACAAATTCATTTTCATTTGCCATTAATAACACCTTCTTTTGAATTTCTATGAATGATTAAAAATTATTCTATCATGAAAAATTATTTTATAATCTATAAAAAGGAGTGTTAATTTTTATGAAAGATAAACACAAAGTCAACCGTGAAATTTTTGAAACATGGCCGATACCTAAGGCATTAACTGAATTAGCATTGCCGATGATTTTCGGGCAGTTAATAATTTTGGTCTATAATCTTGCTGATACGTTTTTCATCGGACGCACTAATAACCCCTTAATGGTTGCGGGAGTTTCTCTGCTGCTTCCGGTCTTTAACATCTCGATAAGTTTCGCAAATTTATTCGGAATTGGAGGAGGAACTTTAATCTCGCGTCTAATGGGAGCAGGAAGAGACAATGAAGCAAAAAGCGTAAGTTCATTTTGTTTTTACATGGCAATAATATCTGCCGGAAGTTTTGCGTTATTAATGTATGCTTTCATGGAAGATATTTTGCGAATATTAGGTGCAAGCGACAACACTTTAATTTTTGCCGAACAATATACTTTTTGCGTTATAGTTTTGGGAGCAGTACCAACGATTTTATCAATGACGCTTTCAAATTTTTTGCGTTCGACAGGTTATGCAAGACAAGCAGGATTTGGAATTTCAATGGGAGGAATTATTAATATAGCTCTTGATCCGTTGTTTATGTTTGTGCTGCTTCCTAAAGGCTATGAAGTTTTGGGAGCAGGAATTGCTACGATGCTTTCAAACGTTATAATATGTTCGTATTTTCTGATTATGATTTATAGAGTTAGAAATTCGGGCATTCTTTCACTTTCAATTAAAAATATAAATCCTTCACGAAAAAATATCTATTCCGTATTTGCTGTCGGAGTTCCTGCGGCAGTAGCTGTAACATTATTCGATATTACATATATTATCATTGATAAACTTGCTTCAGGTTATGGCGATATACCTTTAGCGGCTGTAGGAATTGTATTAAAGGCCGAAAGATTTCCGTTAAATGTCGGGATTGGAATTTGTCAGGGAATGATGCCTTTAGTAGGTTACAATTATTCATCAGGAAATTTCAAACGAATGAAAGATGTATTAAATTTTTCAAGGCTGGTTGGATTGATAATAAGTTTTGCGAGCGTTGCAGTATACGAAATTTTTGCTCCGAATATTATGAGAATGTTTATAGAAGATTTGCAAACTGTTGAACTCGGAACAAATTTTTTAAGAGCAAGAAGTTTAGCAACGCCGTTTATGTTTATGTGTTTTCATCTTGTTAATTTTTTTCAGGCAGTAGGACACGGAGACAGAGCGTTATTTTTAGGTTCGGCACGCTGGGTAATATTTAATATTCCGATGTTGTTTTTGTTTGAATATATATTCGGAATGTACGGTATAGTTTGGACACAGGTTGCTGCGGATATTTTAATGGCAACTCTTTCGATCGTAATTTACAAAAAATTCGAGAAAACTCTAAACCCTCTCAGTTCTACAGAATAAAACCGAGAGAGTTTTAAGCGGTGGGATTATTTGAACTTTAACGAAATTTTTTCGGCAAGATTTTTTGCAATGCTTACATATTCGATAGCATCATCGAGATTTGAAGGCTCTGAATAATTCCATGCGCTTAAAGTTTCCTCGATTAAATTCGGAATATCTGTAAACGAAATTTTACCCTTCAAAAATAAATCCACTGCTGCTTCATCTGCTCCGATTAACACAGCAGGATAAGCACCTTTTTTCCTCATAACTTCACGGGCAATTCTAATTGAAGGGAATTTATTTTCATCAGGCTCATAAAATTTTATCTCGTGAATTTTATAATCAGGTGCTTTGAAATCAGGGCTTGGGAAAAATCTTTCAGGCCAAAATAAACATGAGGCCGCAGGTAATTTCATGTCGGGCTCTGCTGCTAACATTTTCACGCTCCCGTCATCAAATTCAACTAATCCATGAACAAATGATCCTGGCGATATTAAAGCGTCAACCTGATTTTCATTAAGTCCGAACAAAATCATCGCTTCAATTAATTCAATGCCTTTATTCATGAGTGTTGCGCTGTCGATTGTAATTTTTGCTCCCATGTTCCAGACGGGGTGCTTCAAAGCCATTTCGGGAGTAACGTTTTTTAATTCTTCATAAGTGAAATTTCTGAAAGGCCCTCCTGAAGCAGTAAGATAAATTTTTTTCACGAATTTTTTATCATCACCGTGAAGGCATTGCCATATAGCGTTATGTTCACTGTCAACAGGTCTTAATTGCTCGGAATGTTTTATAAGAGGCATAACCCATTTTCCTGCTACAACAATGCTCTCTTTATTTGCCAGTGAAACATTTTTGCCCGAATTTAACGCACTGCAAAGAGCTTTTATAGCTTTTGTCCCTGATGATGAAAATACGACATGATTAATATTTTCGTCCGTTGAAATTTTCTCAAGTCCTTCATCGCCAAATTCTTCATAAGGATAAATTTTTGAGACGTTGAATTTTTTTGCAAGGTTTAATAATTTTTCCGAACGTTTATTAGCGGCTAATGCTTCAACATGAATTTTATCAGGCCATGCTGAACACACAGACATAACCGAACTTCCTACGCTTCCAGTTGCTCCTATAACTCCAAGATTTATCATTTCGTCAACAACACCCTTAAAATTAAATATGTTAATAATCCGTTAAACAAAATGCTGTCGAAACGGTCAAGCATTCCTCCGTGTCCGGGAATTAATGTTCCCGAATCTTTTTGGCCTGCTTCACGTTTGATTAAAGATTCAGCGAGGTCTCCTACCTGTCCTGCAATGCCGCAAACAAATCCTATGAACATTAAATATTCAGGAAAACTGAAGAAATATATTGATGCTGCGTTTGCTATCAGACTTCCGATAATTCCGAATATAAATCCCTGAACAGTTTTTCCCGGACTTACATGTTCGCATAATTTTATGTTGCCGAATTTTTTTCCTCCTAAATAAGCTCCTACATCACATGCCCATGTACAGAAAAAAATCGTCATTAATATTTGACGGCCGAAAGCATAATTCCCTAACATTATCATACAGACCCAAGGGACTGTTATATATAAAATTCCTGAAACGATTCCGCCGGTATTGAAAATAACATTGCTTGTACCTTTTGTTTTTTGCCGTCTGAAAATTTCAATCGTCATTACAAAAAATACGCATAACGATAAAATCATCGCTAAAATTATCGGTTGAGCACTTTCTTTCATGGCAGCAATTAAAAATATCAGCGAGAAAATATATCCCATTCCAGGCGAAACTCTTGAACCTTTACGGCTTATTAACCTGTAATACTCATCGAGAGATTTCAAAGCTATTAACGAGGCTATAACAGCCCACAAAATCCCTCCGTAATTAATTCCGAATAAAACTACAGCAGCAATTACGATACTGCTCATAGTCCTTGTACCAAGTTCGGAACGTTGTTTTCCCTTTTCAGCTCTTGAGGCCGCCATAACGCCTTTCCCTCCCTGCATAAAATTCGAGTGCCTTCTTTAATTCGGCTTCGTTAAAATCAGGCCAAAAAATATCCGTGAAATAATATTCGCTGTATGCGCTTCCCCATAACCAAAAATTGCTCAACCTAAATTCTCCTCCAGTCCTTATAATTAAATCAGGATCAGGAACATCAGGAAGATAAAAATATTTGCGCAAGTCCTGTTCAGTAACAGGTGTCTGAGGATTTGAAGCGATTAAAGTATTAACAGCGTCAATAATTTCGGCTCTTCCTCCGTAATTTAAGCATGGAATAAATTCTAATGTTGTTTGATTAGCTGTGTAATCTTCTCCCCATTTCATTAACTCTAAAATATCCTCAGGCAAACCTGATTTTCTTCCGCAAAATCTGATTTTAATATCCTCAGCTTTTAATTCGTCAATTTTTTTACGGATATAATATCTGAACAGGCTCATTAAACCTTTGACTTCAAGTTCGGGACGGTTCCAATTTTCTGTTGAGAAAGCATAGACCGATAAATAAGGAATGCATTCTCGTTTAACAGCCCTTACAATTTTTTCGAGTGCCTTAACTCCTGCTCTATGTCCCAAGAGGCGAGGCAAATGTCTTTTTCTGGCCCATCGTCCGTTGCCGTCAAGAATAATTGCTAAATGTTTAGGTTTGCTTTTGATTTTCTCGTCTGACATAAAATTTCACTCCTCATTAATTTTAGCTTTCAATGATTTTACATCTTGCCATGTTAAATATTTCGGGCTTCCCGGAGAATTGTTAGTGTCGTTGCCGTTTCTGAGCAAAAAACTCGGGTGAAACATCGGCAGCAAATCAATTCCACGCCATTTTTGCCATCGTCCTCTTAAACTCGTAATACCCTGTGAAGTATTTAATAATGCTTTAGTAGGGATATTTCCGAGAGTAACGATAATTTTCGGCTGTAATAATAATAATTGTGCCTCAAGATATTCTCTGCAACATGTAACTTCGTTCAGATTAGGATTACGGTTATCGGGCGGTCTGCATTTTATTGTGTTGGTTATGTAAACCGAGCTTCTCGGAATATTTCCGCCTTTTTCCAAGATATTTGTTAATAATTGCCCTGCTCTTCCGACAAAAGGACGGCCTTGCTTATCTTCATCTTCTCCCGGAGCTTCACCGATAAGAACAACTCTTGAATTTATATCACCCTCACCTAAGACCGTATTAATTCTGCTTTTGCAAAGTTCACACTTGCTGCAATTTGAAACACGCTGCTTTAATTCTTCCCACGCTGAATTTATATCTGTCATAATTATAATTATAAAAATATTTCGTTCACTCTGATATTAACCTGTCGAATTTCCATTCCTGTAAAATAACTTAAACCCATTCTAATTTTCCTCTGTAAAGTTTTTGCTATTGATAATGCGCTCCTGTTTCCCAAATTTAGATCTATTTCGATATTTAATTCTATTTTGTCATCGTAAGTTTTAATGTCAAGTTCACGAATTTTTCGCACATGGCCTTCAAGAGAAACTAAATTTTTTGACATCTCCATTAAAGCGTCGGAACTTATAATGACTTTTCCGTTGAAACTGAATAAGGGTTTAACGATTGTGTTGCTTGATTCGTTTTTGTCTCTTCCTCTGAAGAAGCCTTTAATTTGACTTACTAATTTTCCTGCGAAATTATTTTGGATTTGAGCCTTAGCAACAGGGACAACATGTTGTTTTTTCTCACGGCGTTCTCTCAAAGCCGCTTCGATTTCTTCAGCTGTTGAAACATCGGATATATTAATAGTTTTTACAGGTTTGTTAAGACCGAGACGTGAAATAATTTTGTCAATCATTCCGTTTGAAGTTGCTAATATCATTAATTTTTTCGGAGGATTTTTTGTCAAATAATTTACAACTTCATCTCTGTGGTCTTTGTATTCAAATATTGCCCGTTTAATTGCTCTTAATCTGTTAATCTCGGATTTTGCGCTTCGTCCTGCTAAAATTCTTCCTCGTGAAATTACAAGCCCGTCATCAATGATAACATCAATTCCGTTTTGTTTAGCTACATGAGTTGCCCTATGGCTCTTACCGGTTCCGGCAGAACCGACGAAAGCATAAATTTCAATTTTTTCGAGAGTATTACAGGAGTTCAACCTGTGCCCCCAAAGATTTTAATTTTTTGTCGATAGCTTCATAGCCTCGCCATACATGAACCATATCATCGACGATTGTTTCGCCTTGAGCCGCCAATCCCGCAATAATTAACGCAGCACCTGCTCTTAAATCCGAAGCTTTAACATTAGCACCCTGTAATTTATCGACACCTCGAATAATTGCGACATCTCTTGAAATTTTAATATCAGCACCCATTCTGTTTAATTCCTGAGCATATAAAAATCTTGCTTGAAAAACGCTTTCCTCGATAGTGCTGACACCTTTAGCGATTGAAAGAGCTGCTGCCATTTGAGGCTGTGAATCAGTAGGGAAACCTGGATAAGGCATAGTTTTTATAGAGACGGGGTGTAATTTTTTTTTCGACGGAAAAATTTCGATAACATTTTTTTTGACGGAAAATTTTGCGCCGCTTTCCTCAAGTTTTGCCAGTATTGCGTCAATATGTGAAGGCACGATGTCTTCAATTTTTATATGCCCGTTCGTCATTACACCTGCCAAAATATATGTACATGCTTCAATTCTGTCGGGAATAACTTTATCATGGCCTGAATGAGCTTTATCAATTCCCTGTATTCTGACTCCTCCAGTTCCTTCAAGTTCAACAGGAACGCCGATACATCTCAAAGTATCAGCGAGATTATCTATTTCTGGTTCACGTGCGATATTTTCGATGATAGTTTCGCCTTGAGCCAATGACGCAGCCATCATTAAATTTTCGGTAGCTCCGACTGAGGGAAAATCCAAATAAATTCTTCGGCCTCTTAATTTACCTTTAACGCTTGCATGAACAACACCGTTTTGAATTTCAATATAAGCACCCATTTGCTTTAAGCCTTTGAGGTGTAAATCAATAGGTCTGCTTCCGATTGAACAGCCTCCCGGTAAAGGTAACGAAACTTTTCCGCAGTTAGCTAACAACGGCCCTAAGACTAAAGATGAGGCACGCATTTTACGAGCTAAATTTTCGGAAACTTCCCATTTTAATTCATCAGGAACTTTGAAAACGACTTGAGAATTTTTAACTTCGATTTCAACGCCTAGAGATTTCAAAGTCTCAATCATTGTATTAATATCATATAAATCAGGGACATTATCAAGCGTTAAAGTCTCGCCTTTTAACAACAGGCACACAGCCATGACAGGTAAAGCGGCATTTTTAGCACCCTGAGTTTTTATAGTTCCTTTTAACGGTATACCGCCGTTAATTTTCATTGTATTTTCTATTTCAAATGACCTCCTTTCAATTTTTCCAAAATTCATTAACATAATATTCCGATGTGTCTTCAGGAAAATTAAACTTTTCAGCAACCTTATGAATGACATCTTTAATTGAAAAACCAAGTTCCTTATATGTCTCAACTACACCTTTGACTTCTTGTGTTAATGCGTACATTTTCAAAATATAATCATCATCAAATAATGTTATCATAATGTCGATGACCTCCTTTTTACGGCCTTCAAGATATTCTCTAAGCACCCCCTTCATTTTGACAAATGCGAATAGTATTTTCAACCGCTGATTTATTTCGTCCGTGAATTTTTCTTTGCTCATCAAAAACATGACAAAAAATTATATATTGGCCTATGATGTCTTTTTTATTTTCAGCATAAATAATTTTGGCTTTCAAATCTATCATGGCATTCGTATTATTCCAAAAATCTTCCTTTTACGAAATTATATCTTGCTCAAAATTCTTTTGCCAGTATAAACAACGTAAAATTCAGGTTCAGGAAGTTGAAGTTTCTTTGAGCTGTAAACATATAAATGTCTTTCTGTTATGTAATCCTGATACGTCATTGCAAGATATAAAAGCATTCTCAAGAATATTAATTGTCCAAGTTGTTTGTTTCGTCAATTATTTTTTCCATCAAAATATTTTCTCACTGCCTCATGAATTTTTTCGCTTGCTGTTCCGTTTCCAAAAGGCATTGTATTTTTCGCAAGAATTTTTTTCATGTAATCAGGCTCGTTCAAAATTTTTAACGCCTCATCTCGAATATTATCCCTTTCAGTTCCGACTAAAATACATGTTCCGTGAGTTATTGCTTCAGGACGTTCGGAAAGTTTTCGCATTATTAATACGGGCTTATTTATCGCGCTGGCTTCCTCCTGAACTCCTCCGCTGTCAGACAAAATAAAAATGCTTTTGTTCATTGCGTAAACAAATTCAGGATAATTAAGAGGCTCTGTCAAAATTATATTATCGCTGAAATCTTTGAGGCAATTCTTAATTACATCACGGACTACGGGGTTCTTGTGCATTGGAATTAAAAATACAACATCGTTTCGAGCCTTAATTACATCACTGACAGCAGCGCAAATTCCTTCGAGAGTTTTTCCCCATGATTCACGCCTGTGAGCAGTCATTAAAATCATCGGTCTTCCGTTTAACTCAGGTTCGTTTGAATTATTTTCGAGAATTTTATATAAAGCATCTATGACTGTGTTGCCTGTGATAAAAATTTTCTCCTTTGCTCTTCCTTCTCGCAATAAATTTTCTGCGTCTCCTTTTGTCGGGGCAAAAAATAAATCCGCTATACTGTCCGTTAAAACTCTGTTTGCTTCTTCAGGAAAAGGTAAAGCTAAATTGTGGCTTCTTAATCCTGCTTCAACATGGCCGACAGTAACATGTCTGTAAAATCCTGCCAATGCCGCCGCAAATGTTGTCGAAGTGTCTCCATGAACAAGAATAATATCTTGAGGATTTTCATCTAAAAATTTTCCAACTCCTTCAAGAACGCTTGAAGTGATGTAATCAAGAGATTGTTTTTCCCTCATTATATTCAAATCAACATCAGGAATAATTCCGAAATCCTTTAATGCCTGCCTTAACATGTCAGTATGTTGGCCTGTCGCAAGTGTCGTAACTTTATAATCAGGATTTTTTTTCAGCTCATGAATTACGGGAGCCATTTTAATCGCTTCAGGACGTGTACCTGTTATACATGTAATATTTTTCATAATTTATCTTAACCTCGAATATATTTGTAAACCTGCAAACAACATTAAGACCTGTAAACTTAATATTATGCTCACTGTCAAAATATTTGAACCTGTTAAAGATATTAATATGTGATGTAAATGTTTTTTATCGGGATAAAACGGTGAATGACCCGAAATTATTCGTCTTGTAAAAGCCGTCAATGTATCCATAACAGGAACTCCTCCGAAAAGTGCAAGCATTAAAAGTAATTCGTGAATTTTTATGTCGTCCAAATTTGAGAAAGCTATCGTCAAAAAATGCGAGGCGAATAAATATCCAAGCAATGTACTTCCTCCATCTCCCAAAAATGTTTGAGCAGCTGGGAAATTCCAACATAATACTCCAAGTGCCATTGCTCCTGCGTAAATTCCCGCGTAAGATTGACCCATTAAAAACAACGCTACCGATGACGCTATAAAAATCGAAATGCAAAGCCCGTTCATTCCGTCAATAAGATTATAAGCACTCGTTACACCTGCTAACCATATCACAGATATAACAAATACGGCAACATTTAATTTCAAAGGCACAATAACAAGACTCGAAGCAACAAAATGAAGTCCGAGTCTCAAAAACGGCGACAACGAACACATATCATCAAGATAGCCGCACAAAAAAATTATTGTCCCTCCTGTTGCAATATAACGGAGTTCGGGAAATTGTTCGGACATTAAGACGGACATCAATAAATATCCTGCCCATATTCCAAGCCCTGCACCTCGAGGCATTTTGCCTTTATGAATTTTTCGAGCGTCGGGAATATCAATTATCCCGTATAAGCCTGCAAGTCTGATAGAAATTGGGGCAGTTAAACCACCCCAAAAAAAACCGGCTATTATAAAGATTAATAATTTAACATCAAGCAATTTTTTACTCTTTAATTTGATATTGAAGAGCAGTTTTTTCGGCCATTGATATTTTGTTGAGACGCTGAATATGTCTTCCGCCTTCAAATTCCGTTTCAAGCCATGAAGTAAGAATCGCTGGAACATCTTCAGGCTTTATTAATCTTCCGCCTAAGGTTAAAACGTTAATATTGTTGTGAGCCTTCGCAATGTGTGCAGCATCAGGAGAATTGCAAGGTATTGCTCTTATTCCGGGAAATTTATTCGCAGCAATGGCAATTCCAAAACCTGTTCCGCAAGCAAGAACTCCTAAATCCGATGACCCTTCGACAATAGATTTTGCAACTCTTACTGCTGCATCAGGGTAATCATCGTCCTTATCATATTCATAAGGCCCTAAATCATTAACTTCGATTCCCTTTGAGCGCAAAAATTCCAACACTGCGTCCCTTAATACATAACCGCCATGATCGCAAGCAAAAGCAATTTTCATTGTTTAATCAATACTCCTTTGTGAAAAATTTTTTATATTATAACAACTCTGTCCCGTTTTCTTCAGCTTTATCCTTATCGACGAATGCCTGAATTTCTTCGTGATTGATAACTTCTTTCTCTTGTAAAGCCTTAGCAACTTCATGCAAAACTTTTTCATGTTCACGCAAAATATTTATCGCGCGTTCCTGAGCTTCGGTTACAAACTTCTTAATCTCTTCATCAATAATTAAAGCTGTTCCGTCTCCTGCGTCTTCTCGAATTTGAGTTGCTCCTGCCAAATATGTCATCGAAGGAGCTGCATATCTTACAGGCCCTAATTTTTCAGACATTCCAAATTCAGTTACCATTCGTCTTGCAGTTTCAGTAGCTCTTTCAAGATCATTCGATGCACCTGTTGAAGCCTCGTTAAAAATCAACAATTCCGCAGCACGTCCTCCTAACATTACAGCCATTTTATTTTTAAGCTCAGTTTCACCGACGAGATATTGATCTTCCGTAGGCATTTGCATAGTGTAACCCAGTGCGCCCTTTGTAGTCGGAATTATGCTGACTTTGTGAACAGGATCAGAGCCGGGTAAATAACAAGCTACTAAAGCATGGCCGGTTTCATGATAAGCAACTTTTTTTCTGACTTCGGGAGTTAAAGGAGTTTTTCGTTGAAGTCCGGCAACAACTCTTTCAATCGCTAAATCAAAATCATTCATCGTAACTTTTTCGGCTTTGTGTCTTGCTGCTAATAACGAGGCTTCGTTGGCAATGTTAGCAAGGTCAGCACCTGAAAATCCCGGAGTAACTTTAGCGATTGCTCTTAAATCAATTTCAGGAGCTAACGGTAAATTCTTCGTGTGAATTTTTAAGATTTCCTCACGGCCTTCTTCAGTCGGTAAAACAACTTGAATTTGTCGGTCAAATCTTCCCGGTCTCATTAAAGCCTGATCTAAAATTTCGGGTCTGTTTGTTGCTCCCATAATTACAACGCCGTTATTAGGTTCAAAGCCGTCCATTTCAGCGAGTAATTGGTTAAGAGTGTTTTCCTGTTCGGAGTTGCTGTTGAAATTTCTCATGCGTGATTGTCCGATAGCGTCAATTTCATCAACGAAAATTATGCAAGGAGCTTTCTTTTTTGCCTGCCCGAATAAATCTCTCACTCTTGCAGCTCCGACACCTACGAACATTTCAACGAAGCTCGAACCTGTAATAAAGAAAAACGGAACGCCTGCTTCTCCTGCCGTAGCTTTAGCCAAAAGTGTTTTGCCTGTACCTGGAGGGCCTACAAGTAAAACGCCTCTGGGTAATTTAGCTCCGAATTTATCAAAGCGTTTAGGTTCTTTGAGGAAGTCAATAATTTCTCTTAATTCCGTTTCAGCTTCTCCGGCTCCTCCGATGTCGTCAAAATGCACGGAAGTTTTTTCGCCCTGAAGTTCTTTAGCACGGCTTTTACCGAAACTGAAAATATTTCCGACACCTCCGCCTCCCTGCATATTGTTGAAAATTAAATACCAGATAATAATTAACGGCAACATCGGTAACAAAATTCCCATTAATAAATCTATCAGCCCATCACGTTTTGCAATGCCTCCGAATTTAATGTCAGAACTTGCGAGCCTCTCAATTAAAAGAGGGTCTAAAAGTTTAACAACACTTTTTACGTTATCAGCCTGCCTGGATTTTCTGTTCGTTAAAATTTTTCCGTCAACAACAGGCCGTTTTTCAGTATCGGCACTTGAGACTTCTTTTAAGGTGTAAACGATTCGTGATTCTGTGATGTCAACGTTCTCAATGTTATGAGCTTCCAAATCTGCGAGAAAATCGCTGTAAGGTACTTCGCTTTTGCTTTCAGTATAAGGTTTGTAAACATATTCAGCGAACAGCCACGCAACTATTAAAGCTATAAAGAAATACCATATTGAAAATTTTTGTCCTTTATCCATTTATAGTTCCTTTCATAATCTTGAGCTTCTTAATATTGCTCTTCCGCTTTCATTTCGTCTGTTACGTTCTCTAAGTCGGTTAAAATCTTCTGTAATCTCCTCTCTTTCGTTTTTATCAACCGGCATTGCGTCAAGAAAATTATTCAATTTGTCCTCCATATCCTGAATTTCTTTTGATGTAGGAGGAACGGTTCGTCCGATATTTTTCAGGCTCATTAAAGCAATATCGGAAATTAATACGGCCATGTCATGAAGATCTTTATTGTTTTGCTCATCATCAACTTCATTTGAATTTTCGTTTGTATCGTTTTGTATTCTTGTTGAGAAGCACAAAAAACCTACCGCCATTGCAAGCCATACAGCCCCTCCGGCTAAATTATCAATATAAATCATATAACCTGCAAAAATACCCGTGATAATTCCTGCACAAAATAAACCCCAGCGAAAAATTTTCTCAATCATTCAATTAAATTTTTCAGTTCCTTCGACGCAATCTCTAAATTGTCATTAATGACAACGTAATCATATTTATTTTTGAGTTCAAGTTCTTTTACGGCGTTACTTAATCTGAGTTTCAAAGAGTTTTCGCTCTCAGTGTGTCTGTCTCTTAATCTTTTTTCGAGAACTTCAACTGAAGGAGGCGCAACAAAAATTAAAATTGCTTCAGGAATTTTTTCACGGACTTTCAAAGCTCCCTGAACGTCAATTTCAAGCAAAACATTTTTGCCGTTATTTAATTCTTTGATAACGTCCTCTTTCAATGTTCCGTAAAAATCAGAATGAACATGAGCATACTCAAGGAATAAATCCTGCTCAATCCATTCCTGAAATTTTTCGTGAGTTATAAATCTGTATTCAATACCGTCAGTCTCACCCTCTCTAGGTTGACGAGTGGTGCATGAAATTGAATAGACTAAGTTTTGTTTATCGGTAAGAGCTTTTTCACGCAACGTTCCTTTTCCTACACCGCTAGGGCCTGATAACACATATAATTTTCCTGTCATGATTTTTTACTCGATATTTTGAATTTGTTCACGCATTCTTTCAATGCAGGTTTTAGCTTCAACGACCTGCCAACGAAATTCTGAATCGGCAACTTTTGATCCCATAGTATTAATTTCTCTGTTCATTTCCTGAATTAAGAAATCCAATTTTTTCCCTGACGATTCGTCTAAGTTCATAGTAATCCTGAATTTTTCAATATGTGATTCAAGCCTCGTTAATTCCTCCGAAACGTCCCACTTATCAGCAGCCATTGAAACTTCAAAAGCTATTCTGGATTCGTCAATTTCAAGATTGTAATGTTTAAGGGTATTTTCAATTCTTGTTCTTATTGATTCGATAGCGTCATTTTTAGCTTTTTGCCAGAGTTCATTCATTGACTTCAAAAATTTTTCGAGTTCGTTGAGGTCATTTTCAATTTTAACCCGTAATTTTTCGCCCTCGTTTTTTTTCATTTCCATCAAAGAATTAACGACCTCTTTAACCATGTTGTCCCAAATTTCAGGATTTTCATGAGCGGCATGTTCAGCGGAATTTTCGTTAAGGTCAATAACTCCGGGTATCAGCAATAAATTTGTTATGTCATTCGGAGAAGCTAAATTATTTCGCTTTGTAATTTTTTTTATCTGGTTATAAAAATTCATGAGACCCTCTTCATCGACAACAGGAATTTTTGCTCCTGGTGCCCAAGTAATTTCGGCCGATAATTTAACTTTTCCGCGACCTATTAAACTTCTTAAAAGTGTAAGAATTTTATTTTCGAGTGATAATAATTCTTTTGGAAGTTTAACGGAAAAATCCTGATATTTATGATTTACAGATGTTATTTCAAATAAAACAGTGCCCCATGAAAAATCATAAGATTTACTGCCAAAACCAGTCATGCTTAAAAACATTTTATAATTTCTCCTTTAGTTAATTCAGGGTTTCGAGTTCTTTCATAGAGTTCTCTAAAGCTGACATAATTTTATTTCTGCCGTCTTTGCTTTTATAAACCTCGTCTGAAAATCTCAAAGGTTTTCCGAAAGTTATTTTAATTTTTGTCGGTTTAACGAAAGCTGAACCGGGAGGCATTGCGTTAAAAGCTCCGTGAATAAAAGCAGGCAATATCGGAGCATGTTCACGTGAAGCAATCAAAGCTACTCCGCCCTCTAAAGGCTGTAATTTTCCGTCGAGGCTTCTTCCTCCTTCAGGAAAAATTAAAACATCGCTTCCTTCTTCGTAAAGTTTCATGAAACCTCTCAAAGCTCCAGCAGCCGAAGCATTATCAGCCCTTGAAACAGGTACAGCACCCAATGCTCTGATACATGCACCGAAGAGCCAATTATGAAATAATTCCTCTTTAGCAAAATATTTCAATAATCTCGGGAAAAAACATCCGACTACTAACGGATCTAAATTGCTTGTGTGATTACATGCCACTATAAATTTTTCATTGGGATTTAATTTTTCGAGCCATTTAACCGAACATCTGTTATAAATTTTGAGAAGTACAATGAAAAAATATTTGACTATTGTATAAAAAATTTTGTTTTGTTTAAGTTTCATGTTAATGTTTCAGTGCCTCTTTAACTTTTTCAAGAATAAAATTTACAGCTTCATCTTCATTCATTTCCGAAGTATCCAAAAATATTGCCCCTTTAGGAATGCTTAGAGGTGAAATTTCACGTTTTGAATCGTTTTCATCACGTTGTTTGATAGCCTGTAAAATTTTGTCATAATCAGCTTCTTTGCCTTTGTTAATTCGTTCAAGATAACGGCGTTTTGCTCTTGCTTCAGGAGAGGCCGTGAGGAAAAATTTTATTTTTGCGTCAGGGAAAACAACGCTTCCGACATCACGCCCTTCAGCAACTATTGAGCCGTATTTCTCCTGATCCTGCTGCAAACTTAACAAAGCCTCACGTACAGCAGGCACAGCGGAATAAATTGAAGCAAGTTCATCAACTTCAGGAGTTCTGATTTCACCGCTGACATCAAAGTCATTAACTAAAACCGAAGAACCTCTCAATTCGATTTTAATTTCACTCAGAGCTTCACGCAAAAATTCTTCGTTGTCGGGTTTAATTTCGGATTTAGCAAGAATTAAAGCTATTGCCCTGTAAATTGCCCCTGTGTCCAAATATTTAATTCCGAGTTCAAGAGCCGTTCTTTTTGCAACAGAGCTTTTTCCCGCACCTGCGGGACCGTCGATTGTGATTACATAAGACATTTATTTACAGCCCTGCCATCGTGATTACGTATGACACTCTAAAGCCCCGCCATATCGCCCATATCACCGGCAACGCTTCCGGCAAAGTCTATCATCTCCGAAAATAAACTCTCAAAATTTGTTATGCCTAAACGTTCAAGAGGTTCAGGGAAAATATATGTCTGTAAACCGTCAGCTCCTAAACCTATTCCAAGCATAAGGCATATAGTATTAGCAACCGTAACGACATCTAATAAAGGCTGATGTTGCTTTTTGTCTTCAGGAAGTTCATTAGGTTTATGATGATAAGCAACGGCAATACGATAAGCTTCAGGCATGTCCCAACGTCCTATCATAATTTCGCCTATCTCGGCATGGTCAAATCCTAACACCTGCCATTCAGCTTCGGTAAAAGGAATATGTTTTTCCTCAACCATTTTAACGATTATTCCGTAACCGAACCTGACATAATCATTCAAAATAACTTTGCCGATGTCATGAAGCAATCCTCCGACATAAGCATCTTCGCTGCTGACTTTGCCCGTTAATTTTGCCAAATATCTTGAAGTATAAGCCACCATTAATGAATGCCGCCAAAGTTCGCCTCTGTCCAGTGCATAACCTGTTAAGCCTTTATCCATTGCAGAATAAACGGTAGCGGCTAAAACGATATTGCTGACACTTTTATAACCCAAGTATGAAATAGCGTCAGAAATATTTGAGATGTTACGGCTTAAACCATAGGCAGCAGAATTTGCGAGCTTCAAAATTCGCAACACAAGACCTTCATCTCTTGAAAGACTTTGAGCCACGTCCGCAGCGTTACTTTCGGGGTTATTAAGTTGTCTCATAGTCTCAAGAACGAACTGCGGAAATGATTTTATGTCCTTCATTTTGCTGATTATACGAGCTTTAATCAGCT
Organism: uncultured Fretibacterium sp.; assembly: GCA_937899395.1. Lineage (GTDB taxonomy): Bacteria > Synergistota > Synergistia > Synergistales > Aminobacteriaceae > JAFUXM01. The sequence goes on along the minus strand of CALBPU010000003.1, from coordinate 3,151 downwards.
CCCTTGATTTTTCATCAATTTCACTCACGGACATTGAGCCCCCTTTGTATTATAAAAATTTTTATACTGTTCCTCCGTTTAATATTTTAGTGTAGAGGTCTGAAAAAGACAAACGCATAAATTCCCCTGTCTTTAATGTTTCAAGTTTCATCTTTCCGATTTTTCGCCGTATTAATTTCTTCACTTTGAAGCCGGCCTGTTGTGCCATTAATCTTATTTCGCGTTTAACTCCTTCACCTATTACAATCGACAGCCATTGATTGAGAGGTTCACGTTCAATCACATTAACACTTATCGGAATTACGAGATGATTTTCTGAACCGTCAAAAATTTCAAAGCCCTTTCGCCAGCGTTCGAGCTGCTTTAAATTTATCGGAATGTTTAACAGGGCTTCGTATTCTTTGTGAATTTCTTTTGAAGGGTGTGAAACATTTTGAGTAAAATTTCCGTCATTCGTCAAAATTAACAACCCTTCGCTTTCACGATCAAGCCTTCCTACAGGATATAACTTTCCCTTGAAGTCAGTGATTAAATCAACGACGACAGGATCATATTTATCACTGACTGCACAGACATAACCCGAAGGCTTATTGATTACGTAATAAACATGTTCTGAAAGTTTTATTGTTTTTTTATCAACAGTTACTAAATCATTTTCGGGGTCAACCTGAAAAAAGGGTGCTAGTACAATTTTGCCGTTTACCTGCACCCTTCCTTCTAAGATAATGACTTCCGATTTTCTTCGTGAAGCAACGCCGCACGATGAAATAAAATTATTCAGTCTCAAAATTTACGCTCCTTGTCCTAAAATAAATTTAACTGTTTTACATCTTTTGCTTGAAAACAATCAAACTTATCCCTATTTTTTCTCTCGTCAAAAGAATCAAATCCCGAAAAATTTTCAGAAAGTCTTTCATTTGTCATTTTTATATAATCCGAATTAATATCTATACCGATAGCGTTTCTGTTTAACTGTTGACATACTCGAAGAGATGTTCCGCTTCCCGTGAACGGATCAAGAACTGTGTCTCCTTCATTTGATGAAGCTAAAATAATCCTTTCGAATAATGCTTCAGGTTTTTGGGTCGGATGTTTTTTTCTGTTCTTATTGCAATAATGAACATGTGAAAATTCCCAAACGTTACCGGGATTTGCGCCTGACATATTATTAACATTGCGAAAATATTTTTGCGGTATTCTTATACTGTCAAGATTAAATGTAAAATTTTCCGCATCTTTCGTGAAAAATAAAATATCATCATGGCGTGGAGAGAAGCCTCTTGTCTTTCCGATACCTTGAGTATAATGCCATGTTATCCACGAGTTAAAACTCATTTTTAATTCTTTTTCAAGAATCATATAAACATACGAAATATATCTCATTCCCATGAAAACATATAAAGAACCGTCATCGGTCAAAACTCTTTCAGCCTCTTTAAGCCATTCTCTTGAAAATTTCAGGTAATCTTCAAATTTGAAATTATCTTTGCTTTTACCGTAATCTTTATTGAGATTATAGGGCGGATCCGTTGCAACAAGTTTTACAGAAGCATCAGGAATTTTTTTCATTTCTTCTATTGCATCTCCGCATATAGTTATTATTCCTTGAGCCATTTATTTTTTCGAGCCTCTCTGTAAAAATCATTAATATTTCGGCGTGAGCTGTGCAAAAATTTTTCATCAAGCATTCGGCACATTTCCCATGTAGTTCTATATTCATGGCTTGTCAGGTTTTTACGTTCTGTCTGGAGCAAAAGGTATTTAGCCGTGGTTTGCAGGACTTCAGGAACATCGGAGAGATTTGGGGCATCATTTACTTCTGCGTAACTTTCTTCTAATTGAAAATTGTCACAGTTATGGGGAGTTTGCCTCCCCTCTTTAGAGTTATCTAAAAATCTATTGTTACAAAAAGATATATTATTAGGCTCCTCAACTTTGGTTGCCACTCCCAATAATTTTTGATTGGGGGTCTGATAGCACGGAGCAGCACCGCCGAAGATATAGAACCTGTTGCAAAGTTGACGACCGTCCCGTGGTGAGAATCTCGATATTCGTACGATGACCCCTCTTTTGATGAGGGCATCAAGCCCACGACGCACTGTGGCTTCTGACCTGTCAATGAGCTTGCCAATGGTCTTTATGCGGACTTCTGTGGTACGTATCTCTCTGTCCATATATCTTGTTAGCGCCTGATACACTACTACATCGTTGCGTTTGAGTTCTTTATCAAAGTTTACTGCTAGGTCTGACTGTATGTATGGTTCCGTTTTCTTGTTTTTTTTCGTTCATCACTGGTACAATTCCTTTCGTTTTATTGTTTTTTTTATTATTGCTTATTATAAAGCAACGGCCAGAACTTGGCAAAAGGTAAAAAACATGGCTTTATAACAGCAATCAGGAATAAGGAGGAGAAGAAATTCATCCTCCTTTGTTTTTTACTCCAAGACTGCGAGGCAAATGCCATCTCGTATAACAATCTCATCCCTATCATTTCCTGCGTATCCACTGTCCCCACCGACAAGATACAAGTGTTTGGCAGAATAAATTTTAGGGCGTGAGTTATCGCCCCGTCCAAATCGTCAGAGTTAGGGTCTACATCAAGTTCTTCCCTAAGCCAAATGTGCATATCCTCATCATAAGGATACTCATATTCTTCTGCCTCTCGTAAACCAAATACCCAAAACTCGCTTTCTTCTATAATTTTTTTCAGCATTTTTAATACTTCCTTTCTTTTTTGTGAGCTTATCTTCCCTCTAGCTCCCAACTAAAGCAATCGGAAATTACGCAATTTTTAGCAATGATTATAATTCGATAATTGTAGCTTGACTTGAGAAGTTTTGCTTTATTAAGTCAAGCAGAGATTGCCGAATTTTTCATGTGAATTTCTGCTGAAAACAGAGCTATAAATGCTGATGCTAACTGCATTTTTTGAGCTAATATAGGCGACAACAAAGCCCCAGCTTAGGGGCAGAAAGGATAAAAGAAAATGGAATTAAGTCTTTGTGGCATCGAATTTGAAAAACCGACTCTGTCGGAAAAAGCAGAAAAGGGTTGGCAGTATTATGGTTTTGAGAAAGAAGGCACGTGCTTTTATGGTATAGTCACCAAACTTCAAAAGCTATAGAAATTGCTTCATCTAAATTCTTACAGA
>CALBPU010000002.1 GCA_937899395.1 uncultured Fretibacterium sp. | reverse complement strand
AAACTTCTTGAACGAGGATTTTTATCCTTTCGAAGCCTTCGACTTTAGTCGAAGGAGGTTCACACCAGCCTAAAGCAAAATGAGATAATAAAAATGCTCTTAAACTTAAAGGCAAAAATTGAAATAACGGAAAAATAAAATGAGGTTCTATCGGAAAATTTTTGTTCGGAGTTTGCAAATATAAATGTCTTCCCACTCGCAGAATTTCATTGGCCATCTTTTTTTGTGCTATATCTTTACCGACGTGTTCAATAACAGAATTGCTGAAAACTAAATCAAATTCGTTGTCCGAATGTTCGCTGAGGTCTGTTGCATCACCAACTACGCTTTTCACATTGGAAATTTTTTCGGGAATTTTTGCTTTGCTCAAATTTAACAACGTAATCTGACATGCATTAAAATATTTTGAGTGCATTGCTTCCCAAAAACTCCATGTTCCGCCAACATCGAGAACTTTTATGGGACTGTGATTTTCGATTTCTTCTCTGAATGTTTCCTCAAAATTTTTTTCAAAAAATAACATTCTTTTAGCTCTGAATTTATGAGCCATACTACTATCATTATGAGCATTAAAATGATATTGCAGCAGTTTTTTCAAGTACATACGTATTGCCTCCCTAAATTTTTCAGCAAAAAACATACGTACACGACCCTACTAATCGCTTCTTTCTATGCTATAATTAATCAACAGCAAAGGAGAGCCATTTGTATGGCCGTGCAAGCGTTTAATCTAACTAATTAATATTTTAGCATAAGTCCTTTGCTTTTTTATGTATTTATTTTTTCGCCAAAAATTTTCCCTTAAATTTTCATATTCATTTAGAACTGTCGTAAATACCCTGCCTAAATTCTCAAAATGCTATATAATTTTAATAATCAAAAATTTCTTTTCTATAGAATTTTAGGAGGGTAATTAAATTATGTTAGTAAACGCAAAAGAAATGCTCACAAAAGCAAAAGCAGGTCATTATGCAGTAGGTCAGTTCAACATCAACAACCTCGAATGGACTAAAGCCGTTCTTCAAGTCGCTGAAGAATTGAAAGCTCCCGTAATTCTCGGAGTTTCAGAAGGCGCAGGGAAATATATGGGCGGTTTCAGAACCGTTCAGGCAATGGTCGAAGCAATGGACAAAGCATTCGGAATTACTGTTCCTGTTTGTACACATCTTGATCACGGCACTTATGAAGGCTCTTATAAGTGCATTAAGGCAGGCTTCACTTCAATTATGTTCGACGGTTCGCATTATCCAATCGCTGAAAACCTCGAAAAAACTCGTGAGCTTACTCATGTTGCTCATAATCTCGGTATGTCAATCGAAGCTGAAGTCGGTGCTATCGGCGGTGAAGAAGACGGTGTTATCGGAATGGGCGAATGCGCTGATCCCAACGAATGCAAAGTCATCGCTGATTTAGGCGTTGATATGCTCGCTGCCGGTATCGGCAACATTCACGGAAAATATCCTGCAAACTGGAAGGGTCTTTCATTTGAAACCCTCGCTGCTGTTCAGGAGAAAACAGGCGAAATGCCTTTAGTCCTTCACGGCGGTTCAGGTATTCCCGATGAGATGATTAAGAAGGCTATCACTCTCGGAGTTTGCAAAATCAACGTCAACACCGAATGCCAGTTATCATTCACAGCCGCTACACGCAAATACTTTGAAGAAGGCAAGGATAATGTAGGCAAAGGTTATGATCCGAGAAAAGTTTTAGCTCCGGGATTTGAGGCAATCAAAGAAACAGTCCGTGAAAAAATCAGGCTCTTCGGTTCAGACGGCAAAGCGTAAAGAAATTGAGTAAGAAAAAATATTACATCAACGGAAAATTTATTGGTGACGGGAGCCTCGCTGTTATTGCGGGGCCTTGCTCACTTGAAAACCTCGAACTCGGAATCCGTGTTGCTAAAACAATGAAATATCTTTGTGATGAAAGAGGGCTTTTATACATCTTCAAAGCTTCTTTTGACAAAGCAAATCGAACTTCAGTACATGCTTGGAGAGGTCCGGGACTTGAAAAAGGTATTGAACAATTGGCCGAAATTAAAACCATCGTCGATGTTCCGATTTTAACGGATATTCACGAAAGTTATCAGGCTCAACCCGTCGGTGAAGTTGTCGATGTTATTCAAATCCCTGCGTTTTTATGCAGACAGACGGATTTATTGGTAGCAGCAGCAAAAACAGGAAAAATTATTAACATCAAAAAGGCTCAGTTCCTAGCTCCTGAAGATATGATTTATGCTGTTGCGAAATGCAGGGAAGCCGGAAATGATAACGTAATAATTTGCGAACGAGGTACTTCAATGGGCTATCACAGGTTAGTTGTGGATATGACAGGATTGCATACTATGAGTGATTTCGGTTATCCGATAATTTTCGATGCAACTCACAGCGCACAGCAGCCCGGAGGTTTAGGAGGAGCAAGCGGAGGAAATTACAAATTAGCTTTTCCTCTTTCAAGAGCAGCAGCAGCAGTAGGAATTGACGGAGTATTTGCTGAAACTCACCCTAACCCTAAAGAAGCTCTCAGTGACGGCCCTAATATGATCCCTTTAGATCAAATGGGAAAATTTTTAGACGAAGTTTTAGCCATTCATAACACAGCTCAAAAATTTTTGGGAGAAGAAGCAAATTAAAGTGAAACATTCAGACGATGAACTATTAAATGCTGCGAAAAATTTAATGCTCACTGAAGCAAACGAAATCTTAAATGCTTCAAAAAATCTTAATCTTGAAATCGTAAATGCTGCAAGACTTATTTTTTCATGTGAAGGACGAGTTGTTGTTGTCGGTTTAGGAAAATCGGGACATGTAGGCCGCAAAATTTCCGCTACACTTGCCTCACTTGGAACACCGTCATTTTTCCTTCATGCCGCTGAAGCTCATCACGGTGATTTAGGAATGGTCAGGCGTGAAGATGTCGGTTTGTTCATCAGCAACAGCGGAGCTTCTTCCGAAATAGTTTCACTGCTTCCGAACTTCAGCAGGCTCGGAGCAAAAATGATTGCTATAACAGGTTCACTCTCTTCACCTCTGGCAAAACATGCCGACATAATTTTGAACGCTCATGTTGAAAGCGAAGGAGACCCTTTACAGCTTGCTCCGATGAGCAGCACTACCCTTGAATTAGTTATAGGTGATGCACTTGCAGCAATAGTTACGATTTTAAGGGAAATTAAACGTGAGGACTTCGCATTCTTTCACCCCGGAGGAGCTTTAGGGAAAAAATTATTGACGAGAGTTAAAGATGTGATGGGAAAAGGAGAACAATTACCCGTCGTAAAAAAGGGAGTTACGGTTAAAGAGGCTCTGTTTGTTATAACGGGAAAAGGTTACGGGGCAACATGCGTTATTGATGAAAATAATAATCTTGTCGGAATTTTCACGGACGGTGATTTAAGACGCTTAATGGAAAAATCTGGCAACGATTCTTTTAACACTAAAATTGAAAACGCTATGACTAAAAATCCCAAAATAATCAGCCCTGATGCTTTAGCTGCTGAAGCAGTTCGAATTATGGAAGAAAAAGAGATCAGCGTTTTAATTGCCGTCGAAAATAATAAGCCCGTAGGTATCGTTCACATTCACGAATTATTAAAGGCAGGTATAGCTTAACCATGAAAAAAATTTTAGGAATAATTCCGGCTCGTTTCGCTTCATCAAGATTTCCCGGAAAACCTTTAGCGGAAATTTCAGGAAAACCCATGATCCGATATGTATACGAACGTTCAAAGCTGTCGAAAAATTTATATGATGTCATTGTTGCAACTGATGACGAAAGAATTTTTGATTGCGTTAAAAGTTTCGGAGGAAAGGCCGTTATGACGGATTCGGATTTACCGAACGGAACATCAAGATGTGAACAGGCTGTGAAAAATTTCAACGATGTTGACGCAGTTGTGAATATTCAAGGCGATGAACCGTTATTAGACCCTTTAATGATTGATGAAATTTGCGGATTGCTGGAAGATAATTATTGCGCGACTTTATGCAGGGAACTTCACGAGGATTTTAATAATCCGAATATCGTTAAAGTTGTTTTGTCTCAGGATAACGACGCAATTTATTTTTCGCGGTCATTAATACCTTATAAACGAAATCAAAATAATTTACCGATTTATCAGCACATCGGAATTTATGGTTACGGAATTAATTTTCTGCGTAAATATGTGAAACTTTCAAACACTCCTTTAAGCGAGGCCGAAAGTTTAGAGCAGTTAAAAATTCTTGAACACGGTTATAAAATAAAAGTATGTGTTACAAAATGCAAACATGAAAGCATAGGAGTAGATACTCCTGAAGATTTAGTGAAAGTGAGAGAGATTCTAAATGCCGGAATTTAAGCATGTTATGATAGTCAGCGATAATATTCGTGGGCATTATCATCAGTCGCTGGGAATAGCAATATGGATTAGCAAACTTAGTAATGTAAAATTAGAAGACCCGTTAAAACTTCCGAAAATTTCGGGTATGAAAAAGTTTATGATGCTGAAAATTTTCGCTCGAAAACTTCCTTCCGCAAGTCCGAATTACGCTAAAAAATGGTTAAAGACTTTTGGAATTACAACAGGACGTTATAAACCCGATACTCTTTTTATTTCGGCAGGAAGTTCTGCAGCCCCGTTTTGTTTAGCATTGGCAAAGGCGACAGGGAACAAAGCTGCGGTAATTATGACCCCTTCAGTTTTGGGAACAAAACCGTTTGATTTTGCGATAGTTCCAGACCATGATAAATATGATCCTAATGACCCAAAAATTTTAACAACATTAGGAGCACCAAATCACATTTATGTTGAAGAAACTAAAGTAACGGCGGAAAGATTTTTCAGGGAAAAAAATTTCAAAGCTAAAACAATCGCTTTATTAATTGGCGGAAGCGATGCTAATTACAAACCCAATGCTAAATGGGCTGAAGATGTTTTAGGACCTGTGAGATATATTGATAACACAACAGTTTTAATCACAACTTCAAGACGAAGCGGTGATGAACTTGAAAATAAAATTGAGAAACTTTTTGCTGATAATCCTTCAACGGGCTACATGCTTTTATTATCGCGAAATCCCAGCGTGAATGCAGTAACGGCATTTCTCGGAGCTTCCACACATGTTTGTGTTACGGAAGACAGTGTTTCGATGGTGTCGGAGGCTGTAACAGCAGGCTTCAAAGTCGGATTAATACGAGTTCCGAAGAAGATCGGATTTTGGAAAAAGATTTTCGGAGGCGGCACGAAAAGATTTGACGAGATGTTTGACAAGATGATAATGAAGGGACTTATTGAAGATTTAGGAGAAGTCCCTGATTTTGAGAAATTTTTAAGCGAGCCTCACCAAAAACACAACAAGGATTTTAACGAAGCTAAAAGGGCTGCCGAATGGATTTTGAAATCATAAATTCATAAACTTCAAAAGTTTTTCGTGCAGCAGCTTCAAGGGTGAAATTTTTTTCGATCATGTTCAAGGAATTTGAGACAAAAATTTTTCGCCCTTTTTCTCCAATCTCTAACATTTTCAACATTTTTTCAGCAAAACTTTCGGGATTATCTTTTTCAGCAATAAGGCCGTTATTTTTTTCATGTGAAATAATTTCGGTAAAAGGTTCGATGTCAGATACTATAACAGGAAGTCCCGAAGCTAATCCTTCAAGCAACGCTATGCTGAAACCTTCTTCTCTTGAAGGCATAACAAAAACATCAGAAGCCCACAGCCATTTTTTAACATCATCAACGAATTTTTCAGGCATTATAATTTTTATGTTGAGTTCGTTTGCAAGCCTCAAATAATTTTCTCTCATGCCTTTTTCACCTTCAGCTCCGATTAAAGCAAGGTTTAATTTTTTTTCACCTTTGTATAAATCCTTAACTTTCGCAAAAGCCCTTATCAAAACGTCAAAGCCTTTACGATAAATATAAATTCCCATTCCTGAAAATAAAATATCATCGTCTGATAATCCTAAAATTTTTCTGAAATTATTACGGATATTTTCATTGCGTGAAAATTTTTCAGAGTTTACGGGATTATGAATGACCGTGATTTTTTTCTCGTTAATTCTTTGAATATTGACCATGTAATTTTTGAGCCATTCAGCGCATGATATGCAAAAATCCGAATGAGAATAATATTTTGCTTTAGCAGGTTTATCGAAAGTTGAAATGACAGGGACATGATGAAAATTTTTCCAATATCCTGCAATACCTGACGCTGAAGATAATCTTGTGTGAATAATATCGGGATTAAATTTTTTCACTGCCTTAACGAAACTCGGAGATATAAAAGGCAAATTTGAAATTAAAGGCTTCCATGTGAAAACTGTAATACTATTTTCGGTCGCAAGCCTTTCAAGTTCACCGCCCTTTCGGCACAATAAAGCACCTTCAATATTAAATGCTTCAAGAGATTTTATGTGTTCAATATACGGAACAGCCCACGAAATATTTTCAGCGTCAACGTAATGTAAAACTCTCAACTTAAAACGCTCCTGTAAAAATCTTCAACTCTTTTTGCAGTTTCTTCAAACGTAATTAATTTTTCCGATGATAAAGGGCTTGCGGGTTTACCTTCGATTACGTTTTTAATTGCCTCTCTCCATGCTTCAACATCTCCGACAGGGATTAATTTTCCGTTTGCTAAAGGTCTTAAAGGCTCAATGTCGGAAGCTAAAACAGGAAGACCTACAGCAAGAGCTTCATTAACAGTTAATGGTAGACCCTCCTGACGAGAAGGGAATAAAAGACAAGCGGCCATGCTCATGAATTTATCAGTGTCATCACGAAAACCGTAAAATTTCACGCGGTCATTTATGCCGAGTTCATCGACTAAATTTTCAAGCTCCTCACGCTGTGAGCCGTCTCCCAAAATATCTAAAGTCCATTCAAAATCCTTCAAATTTCCGAGAGCCTTCAAAGCTGTGTCAAGTCCTTTACGTTTAGCGAGATAGCCTACATATAAGAATTTTTTGTTGTCTGGGAAATATTTTTGCTCCCATAAAAATTTCGGTTTTTTAATGCCGTTTGGAATTGTGATAGTGTTTTGAGGTAAAAAATTTTCGAGGGAATGTTGAACAGATTCGGAAACGCATATAACACCGTAAGCATATTTTAAGGGTTTAATGCCGAAATTTAACGAGTAAGGAGCATGAGCAGTCATAATCCATTTAGTTTTAGTCATTTTTGAAGCGAACCATGCAATCCAGGCAGGAACTCTTGAATGGGCATGAATAATATTCCAATCATTAATTTTAGCCAGCTTAACAGCAGAATAAATTACGGTGAAAGGATTTTTGAGTTGAACAGGCAAGCGCAAAAATTTCACTTCATTCGGCAAAAATTTTTCGAGCTTACCGCCTGCCGAAGCTAAAGTAATTTCATGGCCGTGATTAATTTGTTCTTGGCAAAGCTGAAGCACATAACGTTCAACTCCGCCTTCCTGAAATTCAGGAACGATGTGTAAAATTTTCATAATTAAAAATCAATCCAAGCTGTTATAATTTTGTCGAATTATATCAGAGAGAGGAGCAATATATTTCATGAAAAAAATTTTAGCAACGTTTATATTTGTATTATTAATGCAGTCGATGAGTTTAGGCGCAGTTTCTGAGGACATGAGCGTATACGTAAGACAAGATGTATTTGACGCAAAAATGGAGGCATTGTTGAACGAAATTCGAGGAGACATAAAAGTGTTATCCGAACGTATGGATAAAAATTTCGCGATTCTTTCTGAACGGATTGACGCTCTTGACGCAAAATTGACAAATAAAATTGAAGCCATTGACTTAAAATTATCAGCTCGAATTGATGGGATTGACAAAAGGATTGACGGACTTGACAAAAGAATTGATGATTTACGGAACGGATTTTATTTAGGATTGGTTATATTGGGGACATTGTTAGGGCTGCCGTTTTTCAGTAAATTTTACGAAGAACATAAAGCAAAATCGCGAGAGCCTTCATTTACACTTGAGGACGTGAAAAGGTTAATAGAGGAAAATAATATAATGTTGAGACAAACTCTATTAAGAAGCTAAAGATTAATATGAAAAACTGCTATAATTTTTCTGAATAAAAAATTGGAGGTATTCCAATGAAAATGAAAAAATTTTTTATAATGATGTTTTTTATATTATTAATTCAATCGGTATCTTTCGGAGCAGTTTCGGAAGATGTGAACGTATATGTCAGGCAAGATGTTTTTGATGCAAAAATGGAGGCGTTATTCAACAGGCTTCACGCTGAGTTGAACGAGTTTAAGAGTGAAATCAAAACTGAAATCAGCGAAATTAGAGGCGATATTAAAGCTTTATCAGAACGAGTTGACGGTGTGAATATCAATTTGTCAAATAGAATCGACGATTTAGACAAAAGAATAGATGATTTGAGAAACGGATTTTATTTAGCTATGGTTGTGTTTGGAATTTTATTAGGTTTACCGGCCTTTAATAAATTCTATGCTGACCTGAAAGAAAAGAAGGAAAAAATTCGTGAACCTCAATTAACGATTGATGACGTGAAAAGATTAATCGAGGAAAATAACATCATGCTTAGAAGCATTTTCGAGGTAAAAAAAATTGTCTAGCACACAGCCATTAGTAAGCATAATAATTCCGACTTATAACGGCGCAAAAAGAATAGCAAAAACTCTAGCTTCAATTATTAATCAGGATTACGAAAATCTTGAAATAATTTTAGTAAATGATGCCTCAACTGATGATACCGTTAAAATTTCTCAGGAAGTTTTGGAAAATAGCGGAAGAAAATTTACAATCATTAAACGCACTGTAAACGGAAGACAATCAGCCTCAAGAAATACAGGTTTGAAAACTGCTAAGGGGAAATATGTCATATTCGTAGACCATGATGACTTAGTAGAAAAAAATTATGTATCGCTCCTTTGCAATGAAGCCGAGAAAAAAAATACTGATATTTCTATTTGTGATTTCATACACTATTATGTAAAAGATAATAGATATGAATATAATTCCATGTTTAGTGAATATCCCCTTGAAAAACCTGAGGATTTTATTAGAGCTTGGGCTAGTAATAAAATGTGTTTTTATGGGGCATGGTGCTGTATTTTCAGAAGAGATTTTTTAGTTAAAAACAATCTTAAATTTCCTGAAAAATGTTATATATGTGAAGACTTTGAGATTGTTATGAAATCTTTTGCCCTAAGCTCTTGTGTATCATACATAAAAGAAGCTCCTTATATTTATATTCATCATTCTGAACAACAAAGTATCGCTGAAATAAAAGACCGTTTTCATTATAAAACATATTATCAGGCAGTATTATCATATTGGCGAGTTGGACGCTGCATTCTCAGACACACTCAGGATAAATATATTAGAAATTATGTAATGACATTCTGTATCACTGAAAAACTTTTAAGAATTTGTAAACAGTCAATAAGGTCAGGAGACCGTGATTATTATGCTCAAACAGCGAAAACTCTTAATCATAAAAAAATTCGCAATGTTATTCTTGCAAGTGTGCATTTCATTTTCAAAGAACCGGAATTATTTTTCAAAACGTTAATAATATCCTACTTCCCAAATTTTTATTATAAAATAAGGTCAAAGAATAAATAATGAAAAACAATTTTCCTTTAGTCAGTATAGTAATTCCGACATACAACGGCTCAAAAAGAATCGCAAAAACTCTCGAAGCAATCATTAATCAAGATTACGAAAATATTGAGATTATTTTGGTTGATGATGTTTCAACAGATGATACTGTAAAAGTTTCAAGGAAGGTTCTGGAAAAAAGCAAAAGGAAATTTTTAATAATTCAACGCACAACGAACGGAAGACAATCAGCTTCAAGAAATACAGGTTTGAAAGCTGCGAACGGAAAATATGTCATATTCGTAGATCATGATGACTTAGTTGAAACAAATTATGTATCGCTCCTTTGCAATGAAGCAGAGAAAAAGAATGCTGATTTAGTTTTTTGTGGATTTAAGCACTATTATGTTGATGAAAATAGATATGAATATAATTATGTTTTGAAAAAGTATCCAATTTCATCATCTTCTGGCTATCTAAAGGCTTGGGCAAAAAATGAAATTACATTTAATTGTGTTTGGTTTTTTATTTTCAATAGAAGTTTTTTAGAGGACAAAAAATTACGTTTCAATGAAAAATGCTATATTTGCGAAGACTTAGAATTTATCCCTAAAGCACTTGCTTTAAGCTCTTGTACATCGTATGTAAAAGCTACTCCTTACATATATGTACATCATTCAGAACAACAAAGTATAACTGATATTGTTCATAGGAAAAATTATAAAGTTTATCGTCAAGAAGTTCTTGCAATGTGGCGAGCAGGACGTTGTGTGCTTAAAAACTCAAAAGATAGATATGTAAAAAATTTTGTTTTATGCTTTTGTATCACTCAAAGAATTTTGAGGTTTTGTAGACTTTGTATCGAAGCTAATGATCATGATTATTATGATCGTATTACAAAAACTCTTCATCATAAAAAAATCCGTAGAGTTATGTTTTCAAGCTTGCATTTTATTTTCAGTGAGCCTGAAATATTCTTCAAGTTTCTGATTATATATTATTTCCCAAATTTTTATTACAAAGTTAGGTCGAAAAATAAATGATGAAAAATGATTTACCTTTAGTCAGCATAATAATTCCGACATATAACGGTGAAAAACATATAGCTCAAACTTTGAAATCAATTATCGCTCAAGATTATGAAAATATTGAGATAATTTTATCCGATGATGTTTCGACAGATAACACCGTAAAAATATCACGCGAGCTTCTTGAAAAGAGCAGATATAAATTCAAAATTGTAGAACGTTCCATAAACGGCGGTCAATGTTCTGCACGTAATACAGGTTATAATGCCGCAAGCGGAGAATATGTAATATTTTTTGATCATGATGACATGGCTAAAAAAAATTTTGTGTCGTTATTATGTACTGAAGCTGAGAATAAGAATGCTGATGTAGTTTTTTGCGGAATAAAACATTTTTACGAGAACGAAAATAAATTTGAATATGAGCCTGTAATCACTAAAAATAATTTCATAACTCCTGAAGATTACCTGAAAGGCTGGGCATCAGGTAAAATATTTTTGTGGAGCGTTTGGAATTTTATTTTCAAGAAAAAATTTTTAGATGAAATTAATTTACGTTTTCATGAAGGCTGCAGGCTTGGTGAAGATACTGAATTTGTTTTAAAAGCTTTGTCATCGGCTTCAAAAGTTTCTTTTGTTGAAAAGATGTTATATATTTACGTTCACTGGCCTCAACAGACTTACCAAAAATATAGCGTTACTTCAAAAAAGTTTGATATTTTCAAACATATAATGTTTTCAAGATTTAGAGCTGGACGCTATATAATAAGACATACAAGAAATCTCGACATAAAAAATTATGTGTTAAATTTCTTTATTCCTGATGCTTTGATAACATACATAACGTCAGCTGTAAAGACTAATAGTCGCGAAAATTATAATAGGTTGATAAAATCTTTGAAGCACAAAAAAATTCGTGAATTACTTTTATCGACCTCAAAATTTATTTTCAGAAAACCTGAATTAATCTTCAAATCTTTGATGTTGATTTATGCTCCTGATTTTTATTATAAGTTGAGAAGTAAAAAATGAAAATTAAACTATTTATAGAACTTTATAAAAATTTTAGTCCCAAGATTGCTATTTCGTCTGCTCTAGCTTCAAGTTTCCGATATGCTGCACCATTGAAACACCGTTGTATTTTGGATTACTTGAAAAAAAATTATAGTGATTTCATTTCGGATTACAAAAACAGAAAAGTTATTAATAATGCAGATAGCTCCGAAATAATTTGGACAATGTGGTGGCAAAGCGATAATGATTTTCCGGAAGTTGTAAAAATGTGTCTTTCAAGTATAAATAAATATTGTGGTGTTTACCCTTTGAAAATTATTACAAAAAATAATTACAAAGAATTTGTTAATTTACCTGATTATATTCTTGAAAAAGTTAAAGAAGGCTCAATTACTATAACACATTTTTCAGATATTGTAAGATTTTATTTATTATATAATTACGGAGGACTTTGGTTAGATTCAACTGTTTTTGTTACAGGAGAAATTCCTGAAAGTATTTTCAAAAGCGAATATTATACTGTTAAACGTCCTTTAACCCCTAAAAACAGAAATATTGCTCAAGACAGATGGACAAATTTTTTACATGCTTCGAAAAAAGATAATTTTTTATGCGGTTTTATTCTTGATTTTTTTCTTGAATATTGGAAAACTCAAAAAACTTTAATTGATTATTTCTTAATTGATTATGCTATTCAAATTGCTTATGATGAATTTCCGAAATGCAGAGAACTTTTAGATTCTGTTCCGCTTGTAAATTACGATCTTTATAAATTTGAAAACATAATGAACAAAGAATGGTCTGTTGAAACTTGGAACTCAATAAAAAATTCGACACTTTTTTCAAAACTTGCATGGAGAAAAGAAGGGAAAAAAGAAACTCTTCTAGGCAAAGAAACAATTTACGGACATATTGCTAAAAACTATGAAAATCAAAAATAAATTACAATTATATAAAGAATTTGGCTTCAAAGTTGCTTTTTCAAGTATTTGTTCATCGGCGTTTCGCCACCCTATGGCCATAACTCGATGGAAAGACAAAGTTTTAATTAATTGGCTTCGAAAAAATTATGGCGACATTATACAAAAATACAAGTCTTTTAGCAAAAATAAAGGTACACATCAAGAAGCTTCAAATTTAATATGGTCAATTTGGTGGCAAGGTGAAGAAAACGCTCCTGAGGTTGTAAAAACATGTTTTGCAAGTATCAGGCAGCATTGCGTAAACAAAGATTTTAGAGTAATCACACAAAAAAATTTTCGCAATTATATTCAGCTTCCGGAGCATATAATAAAAAAACTTGACGATGGCATGATAACATTAACACATCTTTCAGATATTCTAAGATTTTATCTTTTATCGCATTATGGCGGTATGTGGATTGATGCGACTATTTTTGTAGCAAAAGATATTCCTTTAGAAATTTTCGAGTACGATTATTATGTCATTCGACATGAAGAAAATTTTCACAGCTACGGTGTTAATCGTGATAGGTGGATAACTTATCTACAGGCTGCGAAAAAAAATTCTCTTTTATGCTCATTCGGTTATGATTTTCTTGTCGAATATTGGAAAGAAAGAAAATTTTTAATTGATTATATGCTGATTGATTATGCTGTAGAACTAGCTTATCAAGATTTCCCTGAAGTTAAAAATCTTCTTGATTCCGTACCACTTAATAATCCAGAGATAGAAGGTCTTAGGCCATTATTAAATTCTCCGTGGAACGATGAAAAATTTGCGGTTCTAACCATTTCTACTAATTTTTTCAAATTAACATGGAAACACAAATTTGAAAAAATAATCTCAGGACACGAAACTTTTTACGGACATATAGTAAAAATGTTAATCAGTGACTGAAGCATAAAGTTTTTTCTTCTTCTGAACAACGTTATATTTTGGATTAGCATGCTAACATTTCAATCCACGCTCCCTAGATTGTGTCGTCATAAAATATTAAGCTACATAAACATACAGCAAATTTGTAGTTACGCTTTATATAGCTAAAAAACTTAAAAAATATATCTAGTGATTTAACTTATAAAGCTGTAGTATAATACTATACATGAGTTATCCAGAAAAATATAGAATACGAACTTTGGAGTATAGACGCGAAGGTCATACACTAGAACAAACGAGCAATGTTTTCAAAGTAGCAGTTATCACTATTAGAGAATGGGAAAAACAGTTAAGAAACTTGACCCTGAAAAATTAGAACAGTACGTTAAAGATAACCCTGATGCTTACTTACGCGAAATCGCTTCTATATTCAAATGTTCTGAAACCGCCGTAAGCAAAGCGTTAAAACGTCCTAAAATAACGCGAAAAAAAAGACCGAACACTATAAAGAACAAAACCCTGAATTAGAGCGTTTTTCATAATGATAAGCATGTTAGATGATGTAAAATATAAAAATTATGAAAGCATATTCGAATGATTTGCGAAAACGTATAATTGCTGCACGAACTAATGATGATAAAGTTACTGATATTGCTGAACGCTTCTACGTCAGTGTCATGTTTATTTATTCTTTGTTGAGACTTTTTCGCATGACTGGTAGTTATGAAGCCAATAAAAATTCAGGAGGAGCTCCACGAAAAATATCATAATAAGACGAAGAAAAAATACGTCAATTCATTGAAGAAAGACCAGATTTAACATTGGAAGAAATAAAGGAACAGGGCAATCTCGAAGTAAGTGTATCAACAAGACACAGAGCAATAAAACGAATGAAATTCCCGTTAAAAAAAAGCCTTTATCCTCAAGAACAAAATTCACTAAGAATACAGTGGTTAAGGAAGCTATGGAGGCTTCTTCGTCTATGTTGGAACATAAAAATTCATTGACAGTAGATTTTTTCAAGCAGTGGGTGAAAGAAGCATTATGTCCATCATTGAAGCCTAACGATATTGTAATTATGGACAATTTATCATGCCATAAAGTCAAAGGACTAAGAGAGTTAATAACAAGCGAGATTTGAATCCAATAGAAAAGATGTGATCAAAAGTAAAAGGAATATTAAAAAAGCTAAAATGTCGAAGCGAAGAAAAATTATTTGAGGGAATAGCAGAAGCCCTTGCAAAAGTATCAAAATCGGAAGCATTAGGTTGGTTTAATTCTTCTGGTTATTGTTTACAGTTATAATAGTGTGGAGAATAAGTAAATATAAACTTATTCCCCTCTTAAAAAAGATTATATACTTATAATACTACTGACAAAATACTAAGTCCTGCCAACGCTCCTATTGCAAACAAAATCGTTCCTGAAATTATCATGGCCGGGTGAGCATGTTTTTCGAGTACTGCTCCAGTTGATGATTCGTAGTATAACGACATCTTGTCGCCAATCTTGAAAGTTTTTTCGCTGCTTGAATTAATATTGCACATTCTTTTACATTCACGCCCGTTAATTTCGTATTTTACAATCGGGTAATATGTGAATTTTGAGGCAACTAAAATTCTTGTTTCTTTAGCAAGCTGCCTTTTATGAATGTCAATTATCTCTGCTTCAACAGGTTTAAGATTCTTTTTCTTCAATGAAAAATATTTATAAAGCAAACTAATTCCCGAACCGATAAAAATCAGCGTCAAACATATCATAGCTTCAACTTCTTTTTTCTGACTTTCAAAGAGTGCAAGCAGAATTAATAACGCTCCTACTATCATCATTGTTAAAGGGTGGAATAACATTTCGTCAGTGTTGAAACCGTCATTGCGTTTTTTGAGCCATTCACGAACCTGACTTGAGCCTACTAAAAAAATTATTATTCCGGGAATATAAGGCAAAAATTTTTCCATGTTCTATATAAACCTCTCTATTTCTTTAAGCGAATGAATTTGAATTACATCTTCGGGAATATTTTTGTTGTGAGGATTAAACAGTAAAGCATTCAGCCCTGAAGTAACTGCACCTCTGTAATCCTTCTCAAGATTATCTCCGACAAAAAGACATTCTGAAGCAAGACACTTTGATTTTTTCACGCATTCTTCAAAGAATAATTTTGAAGGTTTTTCCTCACAGACTTCTTCGCTTGCGTTCATGAAATCAAAATATCTTAACAAACCCATTCTTTCAAGTTTCAAAAACTGAATATAAAGTGTCATATCAGTTCCAAGTCCGAGCCTTAAATTTTTTTCCCTGAGAGTTTTTATAATATCCTCTGCTCCGTCATACATTGAAAGAGTGTTAAGCATTGTTGACCAGTAAAGCTGATACATTTGAACGGCATGAGGGAAAAGAGGCAGTGAAAATTTTTCGAGCATCATTTTATAACGCAGCATTCTGTCCCGGCAGCTTCCGTTATAACCCATTCGTTCATAAATTTTGGTTTGAGTTTCTAAATGTTCACGGTCAAAATCTTCTGCGCTCCAACCGAAATTTTTTTTCATGTATTCTCTTAAAGCGTTAAGAGCCAAATTATTTGAGTAATTGAAATCGTAAAGTGTTCCGTCAATATCAAAAATTACGGTTTTTATGTTCATATAAATATTTCTCCTTAAAAAAACAGACCCGACTAATTAAGCCGGATCCGTTTTCAAAATTTCATTGAACAGCTTGAATTAATCAAGAAGTCCTGCGTCCTTTAACGCTGTTTCAATTTCTTTGTCAGACATAACGTTCTTCAACGTAATTAACGTAGTTTTTGATGTGTCAATGCCGTCAAAAGTTTTCGCGAAGGGTTTTGCACAGAGCACTACGTCATATCCTGAAGCTGAACTCTTGCCTTCTGATACTGCACAGTGATTGATTGCAGCAGGTTTAACATTGTTTCGTGTCATAACCTTTTTGATTGCGTTCTCCATAAGGAGCGATGAACCTGCACCGTTTGCACAGCAAGCAAGTAATTTCTTTCCGTCTAATTTTGCCATAATAATTAAAAATTCCTTTCTCAAAAATTATTTTTTGTTTTTCTTCTCAGCAATGTGAGCTTTATATGCTTCATAATCTTCAGTGATTAAGAAGTAGCCTTTAGGATCCATTAAGTATTCAATCTGAGGAATAGCAAGCAATATTACAACAACGATTGCAACTCCCCAATATCCTACAGAGTGCATTATCCATGTGAAGCCCGGCCATACTGTATCCCAGTCGAACATTCCAAGATAACCGCCGTAATTCGCAAGTCCTACCCAACCTGCAATCAATGCAGCTCCGAAGACCTGAATTAATCCAGAAATGAACGGAATAATCAAGCAAGCCTTGAGACCGCCTTTTTCATTTGCAACAAGTCCGATAGTTGCGTTGTCGAAGAATACAGGAACAAATCCGCAAATAATAATTGTCGGTGAACCTGCGAAAATTAAAACGAGAATTGCGACAATCTGTCCTAACAAACCTGCAAGGAAACCGAATGTTACAGCGTTTGCATCGCCGAAACCGTAGCATACAGCGCAGTCAACTCCTGGAATTGATGAAGGCAGTAATTTATCAGCAATGCCCTGGAACGATGCCGTTAATTCAGTAACGAAGGTTCTTACGCCTAATTGCAATATAGCGAGATAAACTGCGAACTGAAGCGAAGTATTCAGGCAGTAAAAACCGAAATTCATGCTCTCTTTGATATGTCCTTTTGCTACGAAGAACGGTTTGCCTATAACTGTCATGATAATTCCAAAGAATATAGTCATCAAGATTGCAGTACAGACCATATTCTCATTGAAGATGAGAAGAAGCCGGGCATTTCAAGATCGCCG
>CALBPU010000001.1 GCA_937899395.1 uncultured Fretibacterium sp. | reverse complement strand
ATAAAGTCGCGGAAATGACAGGGATAAGCGTATCAACGATTTTAAGAGCGCACAGAGCCACAATAACATGTGCATAAATTGGAGGGGCGAGGAATGGCTGTGAATGCGCCGTGAAACCGTATGTAGATTGAGCAACAGAATTTTATAAACCTTTTTAGCGAGCGCTTAATTTATCGTCGGGCTGAATAATTTTCAAAAGTTTATCAAGTTCAGGACGATTATTCTTTGAACCGCTGAAAACGTCCGATAAAATTTTTTCTGCTCCCACTTCTTTCAGAGAATAAATTTGAGCTTCGAG
Organism: uncultured Fretibacterium sp.; assembly: GCA_937899395.1. Lineage (GTDB taxonomy): Bacteria > Synergistota > Synergistia > Synergistales > Aminobacteriaceae > JAFUXM01. The sequence goes on along the minus strand of CALBPU010000001.1, from coordinate 7,921 downwards.
GGAATTGCCGTCCCGAGCTTGAGAGTTTGTGCTTACGCGAACATAGCCCAAAATCAAAAATCACATCCATTTATGAGCATAAGTTCTGAGGACGCTTTTTTAGCGTATTTTACTGCGTGAGCAAAGTTGGTTCAAAACTGCTCACTTTTAGGACGATAAAAATCTTAGAGATGCTTGCGAATACTTGATTTATATAAAAACTCCTCCGAGATTTTCAGAGGAGCCATCTTAAGTTAAAGCAGTGTCTTAGCGCACTACTAATCCAAGATTTAATGCTATTCCACGAATAACGTCCTCAGAAAGTTGGGTAATTTCTTCAATCAGCTGAAGCGGCAGAGCTTTTTTTAACATATTCGCCACTACACGCTCGTTTGTTTTTACTATTCCTTCTTCAAGACCTTCCTGACGTTCCTGCGCTAAAATTTTTTCTTCGTCATATTCAGTTAAAAACATTCCTTTGACCTCCGCTCTGTGCATTAATAAAAATTTTTTTATTTCAAAATTATCAGGCATTCCGTCTAATGCCCCATCCACAGCTTTTTCAATGTCTTTATCTCCTTGTCGTATAGCTTCTACGAGCCATGAATATTCAGATAGTGGTTTACAAGCTTTCATCAACGCTTTATTTTTTCCATAGTTGATATTCAGCATTCTGACTTTAACTTCGATGTCCGGCTCTCCCTTAATAAAAGCATCGCTTAAACTTAAAATCATTCCTTCGGGTTGTTCCTCTGTACCGTTATAAAAACAAACGCATTTCGGGCACGGCAGTTTGATTAATTTTTTCCCATATCGGTAGCAGTTATGATCGAACATATATTTATCGTAAAGTTGTGCCGCGTGTAAAAGAAATCGTATAGGCATATTAGGATTAAACGAGGATTGTTGTTCCCACATCTGCATGAAGCAGTAAAAAAGGAATGAAACGTCGTTATGCATTCCTATGTAAATAATATCTTCAATAGTGTTAAATTCTATGGCTCCCGGGTCAGTATAATTTGAGCCGTTTACAGCATTGTAAAGACTTAATGTCCAAGCCTTATTTCGACCGAAAATAAATTTGAAAACACGATCTTTATGTTGTTTATTAATTTTTTGTTTCGACATTATGACTCCTTTCAAGACTTATTCTATCATTATTTTCAATTACTTAACCCAAGTCATCGAAAATGAGTCAAAATTCATCAGCGTTTTCGCTAACGCTAAAAAGAAATTGGCGCTGACACACGTAGTTATTACTCCGACAATTAAAAATAAGAGTTTTTCACAGTAACTCAAGGCTACTCTCACTCTCATGAAAAATGTCATTCAGATTTTTACAAGCCGAAGTAATAATTATTTTACGCACACAATTATCATTTATCAGGGATTTCCCTGCTATTTTATCTTTGTGTGCTATGGCTGGAGGCGGAAGTGTCATGTGGTAAATTCCCTAAATCCTTAATAGTATCTCCAAGAACTTCAGTCGCTTTTTGTGCATTTTCAACAGATACATCAAGGTTTCGCGCAACTTCACTAATTGTAGCAGTTTTTTCCCTTACTTCATCACGATTTGATTTTGTTACGTTTACTATTTGGTCTAAGTCGTTTTTTTTAGCCTCTAAAGTATTCTTATCTTTACGGGCTTGTTCTAATTTTCTCTTTGCTTCAAGCCCTTTACTATTTGCTTCCTTTGCCCTGTCTGCGAATGCGTCAAATCCGTCTGAAAAGCTATTCTTCATAGCATTGTCTAAAGCCGTACAGAATACGTTTTTGCAGCTTTTGATTTCATCTTCTATTTTTTTTATCTCATCGTTTTTCAGTTTGAGTTGTTGCTCTACCTTTTTAAGCGTGTCTTGTGCTTGAGCATAAGCGGCTTTATTTAGAGAATTGTTTACAAAAAATCCTCCCACGAATACTAAAACAATTACAGCAACGCTCAACCAGACAATTTTTTTTCTTCCAAATATCTTGCGGCCTTTTCTGATACCTTTGTTACGCCTTTTAGAGCCATTATTGCCCCATCGATCACCGTATTTTCCGCTAAAGTCAATATCTGAAGAGCTTGATTTTTTTTCTTTATTGCGAAAGCAGTAAAATTTGTCTGTACCTTCTTCCCATTTCATAACGCAATTGTTTTCCGGTCTTAAAGCAATTTCCTCTTTCAGTGAAGAAATTTCTACGTTTTTGTTGGGTCTAACGGTTAAAAGTTTAGATATATGTCCTCTATCTTCTTGAAGCCATTTCATAAAAACATTTTGCTCAAAAGAAACATTTTCACCGCGCCCCTCACTTTTAGGAGTTTCTTTGATAAGTGAACGCATTAATTCTTCTGCCTCTGACCATTTCGAGATTAGACATTTGAAAGCAGTGTAAGCCTGTCCCCACTTATCTGCGCCGTCAAATATCTGACAAAAAGAGAAAATTATGGGGCGATTCGAAAAATCTTTTGTTCCTCTTTTCATACCGAAAGCGGCAACACATACTTTGTCCGTTTCTTCATACATGACAACGCACGAGCCGTCTTCCCATTCAGCTTTATCAGTGATGGGTTTGAACTCGGACTCAGGATACACTTTACTGCCGCAATCTCCGAAAACACGATAATCTCCATTGACAGACCGGGTACGTGTTTTGAAGCGAAATTTAATCATATCGTTCATGAAAACACCTTCTCTCATTATTAGTTAGATTCCTATAAGTCGATGACCGCAGAATATTTCAAAGCCGTCTTTATATGCTTTTATGTCATCTCGAATGAAATTGCTTATCTCTGACATGTTATCTCGTGAAAATACAAAATCGAGAAAAGACCCCCAAAAGCCGCTACTGCTTTTCTTAAATTCCTCAAGGAGGAAGCTCATTGCATACCTTAATGGCTGATCTGCATCTTTGGGAGTAAATTTTATGCTCCTGTTTTTCAGATATACTTCACGCACAATCGTTCCGTTTTCCATTTCAAAACGGCTGAATTGTGCATTGCCGACAGTATGAATGGGCAGAATGGCTATTGCGAGGCTATCACGGTAAATAGGATTTTCCGACATCTTCAATGTTCCCGAAAAAACTTCCTTAATCTTAGCAAGCATGTTATCTCTGTCTTTGGGAGAACGTGTATATCTTTCGCATTTTATTGGAACGAAAAGAATCAGTTTATCTCTTTCATTGTTAATACTCATCTTTATAACATGTTCTATCTCATCAATACCGGCATAGTCTTTATACCTGCCATTGAACTCCATAATATACGGGGTATTGATAGCCGCGATGATTACCATAGATTTTTGTACGATGTCTATGACATGCTCATAATTTTCTTTTTGGCTTTCATCGTGCGGATTCATCCAGCCGCCGGGAAAGTCAAAGAAACGTACAGGCACGCTTTTACGTCTGCCTTTAATTGCAAAAGCATATTGGCGAAGGTCTCCAGTTCCCTCAAGGGCGACACCAAACTCGACAGAAGGACTGTTAGCTTCCTCTTCCAATTTTTTATACGCTTTTGATAAAGTACTGAAAGTTTTAGGATCAGCAGGGTAGAAAGATCCCGGAAGCAAATCCTCAAACCTTTTGTGCATACAGGCAAGCAGTGTAGTTTTTCCTGCGCCACTCGGCCCTAATGCTGTAAACCATAATTCATCCACGCTCATCAGACTTTTCCTTACTTTCTCCTAAATATCGATTTAAGAAGCTGTTTTCATGACGTGGAAGACAGCTTCAATGTTAGTTTTTTACTCCAACTCTTTAAGTTCCATGACTGCATTGAAGAAATTATCATCAAAATCTTTGAACCGATTTTTGAGATATGAATATGTAACTTTAGGATTATTCCTAAGTTCGTTATAAGTCATGTAATCCCCATTTTGCTGCTTAGATGGGTTTAAACTTAAACCTCCCCCTATGACAAAAGTAGAAAAAGCCGAAGAATAGAAAACGGCATATTTACTTTTCTTGAGGCCACAAGTAAAAAAAGTAGCAGAAGCCTGAAAATTACCCCAAAAACTAAAATCGCTGCTGGTGTACGGTTTCGCTATTTTCATTTTTCCATGATCATAATACTCTAAATCAGGCAGATCATATTTAGGTTGGATTTCCTTAAATCCATATTTCGTGGTGATTCTTATGATTTCTTCTTTACTTAAATTGTATCGTCTTGATGAAGATTTGAGTGTTACGCCCTCGCCATCGGCTTTTTGATGGGACTTTATAACATCGCGATTATGTTGTAAGTCTTGTTTGCTGAACGAATATGAACTATCGTTAGCAATGTTAGTTTTTTCACGTTCACTATCGAAATAATCTTCAAAATTTTTCTTTAGTTCTTCATTAGATGATTTTCTATTACTAATAACAGGCTCAGTTATCAGTTCTCTTCCGCATATTATCTCAAAATCATTACTGTCAACTTTCATTTCGCTACGTATAAAATCTCCCATTTCAAGCAAATCAGTATTACTTGAAAATAACGATTTCAATAACGAATTTTTTTGACCTTTTGCAAACTCGTTTAGCAAGAAGCTCATTGCAAATCGTAAAGGCTGATCAGCATCTTTAGGACTGAATTTTATACTGCGATTTTTCAGATAAACTTCCTGAGTAACTTCTTCGTCTCTTATTGAAAAACGGCTAAAACGAGCGTTGCCGACAGTATGAACAGGCAAAAGAGCAATGGCAAGTCTGTCTTTGTACACGGGATTTTTTGAAAGCTTCAGAGTCTCGTTAAAGACCTCTTTTATTTTGTCCCGCATTTGCTTACTATCGGCAGACGTACTTGTATAACGTTCGCACTTAATCGGCACGAAAATTATAAGTTTGTTACTGTCGCTGTTAATAAGGCTTGTTTTAATGACGTGCTGAATTTCGTCAACTCCTGCGTAATCCTTATAGCGTCCGTCGAACTCCATAATATACGGCGTGTTTATAGCAACAAGTATTACCATAGACTGCTGTACTATGTTGATAACTTGTTCGTGATTTTCTGCTTGGTTTTCATCGTAAGGGTTCATCCAACCGCCTGGAAAATCAAAAAATCTCACGGGCAAATTTGCGTTCTTTCCCTTTATGGTGAATGCATATTGGCGTAAATCGCTCGTCCCTTCGACACCGACTTCAAATTCGATACTTGGACTATTCGCTTCAGCTTCGAGTGTCTTATAAGCTGTATTCAAAGTACTGAAAGTTTTTCCATCCGCAGGATAGAACGAACCCGGCAAAAGTTCCTCAAAATTTTTGTGCATACAGGCGAGCAGTGTAGTTTTCCCCGCACCGCTTGGTCCTAATGCTGTAAAACATAATTCGTTGTCAGAAGCTAACATAATTTATCTCCGTTGAATTTTCTCATTCCAAAAAGTTAAAGTCCGATGCGTTACATAGCGCGATTAAATTCATGAGCGGAACACGTAATTTTGAACACACGTCTCTACGCTTCTGAGAACTCCCGTATTCTTCAGGCCAAATATCACCTTTAATTGAACGGTATAATTTGCGCCATTGGTTAATAAGTCTTGGGACGTTGTTGGTATCATGCGGACGAATCATGATGTCCTTAAATTCTTCTGCAACCGCAAAAGCAGCTTTATTGGGCTCAGAATAAATTCCGTCAAACTCTTTGCGAAGAGTGTAAATAGTTTGCTTGTACAGTTCTCTGAGATTCTCTACCGCCTGTAATTCACTCGTGGGAGAGCCCATAGCCATACATTCACCATCGAGTGGGTCGAGCGCATTTAATGAGTTGCGTATTCTGTGCTGAATAAAACTGCGATAGCTCATAGTCCAATCGTTGACGAGAGTGAAACCTTCAAGTAAGGTAGGAACATCATTTTTGTATCCTGATGCTTCAACAAAGTTGATTAACTCCCCGAATAAATTATGGTCGCAAACGTGAAAATGTTTCTCAAGCCGTCCTGTAACTCCGAGAATATGACAAAGTTTGTTCTTTGTTTCTGTTAAGACGTTATCCAGTATATCATCGAGATTTTGTTGCATTTTGTGACTTAACCCGGTTCTAAGTTGATGCAGACAATCCTCATAAGCTGACCCCAAACCTCCACGTCTTCGTGACGCTTTTTTGAGGGCTTCTTCCGATACACCAACTTCACTATTTTCTTCTTCGTCAAGAACATTTTCAATCCTATCCTTAAGCGGCAAACATGGATTTTCTCTGTTGTCCCTTAATTCAGAACCGTCTTCAACGCAGGCTTGAAGTTCCTCACAAATTTCATCCCATAAATCATCAAACAAGGTATCGAAAGTGCCGCTGTCTCTGTCGTCAAAACTATCTTCATCTCTTAACAATGACTGTGCGGCAGAGAGAATATCACGGAAATTTTGCATGACATTTTTCAAAGCAGACTGTATATTTTCAGCATACTCACGATCATTACGCTGAATGTTACTCGCAAGGTGTTCAAGTGCCTTATCAATCAATTTACTTGATACTTCTCCAGTGTTAGTACAATCAACGATAACAGTATCAGCTACAGTAATTTGTGCAGAACTCATTGAGTTTCTTAATAGCTCGCACTGCTTGATGTTATCAGCACCAGGACGAGAATCATGGTTAAATATCCAAAATGCCCAGCGTTCAATCGGAAGTTTATCGCCAAGCGCACGCCTTGCCTGACTGTAAAGGTGAACTTCATTATCCTGCCAGCCTGCGCCAGCATTGCTGGGTTTTGAAAGAAACAAAACAAGATCAACTTGATCTCGTAATGCTCTGACCACGCGCTCAACGTCTCCTATTCGTGTATCACCTAATCCAGGTAAGTCTATAAGCCTTAAAGCACCAACGTCAGAATTAGGGAATTTGCAGAAGATTTCAACACTGTCAACCGCCATGTGCTTGAAATAAACACGTTCTCCCTTTGCGTTGTCCTGTGCTACGTATTCACGAATTTGTTCTCTTGAAATTCTGAGAGGAGGTTTCCCAAGATAGTCCTGATATTGCGTCAAATGTGCCTGAAGGTCTTTCAGATGCTGAAGATGAAGATTCATTTGCGCCATATCTTCTGGACTTGTTTTCAAACTGCCCGGTTCTGGGAGAAGAAAATTCTTGAATTCAACAATGGACATAGGGGTAAAAAGATCGGGCTTATATTTTTGCAGATCGGCGAAATATGGAGCGATATTTTCGTCAATAAAACGTTCTTCGGTTAAAAAATTAACGCTTGCATATGCTTCATTAGCGGCAGGATTGTTGATAATATCACTGCGGACACCTGTGCAAAAGGCTTGATCACCGTCTGGAATTTCTTCAGCACTGAGTCCTGTAACCGTTTGTAATAATCTGCTTTTACCCTGTCTTGCTCTGCCTATTACAGCGATGTTTAACGTATTACGGGTAAGGCGGTTTTGGAGATTAGCAAGGTTGTCCTTGAGTTCTTTGGCTTCTTGGATTGATGAATAAAACTGATTGGAAGTTTCAAAAATATGGCTCAATTCTTCAAAATCAGTAGCAACTTCCCTGTCTTGCAACGCAGTTATACACAAAAAACGAAATCTTTCAAATTGATCCAATGCTTGCGTGAGATGTTCCCGAACGCCCATTATGCGCTCGGCCATAGGTTTCCTTTGTTGAATTATTTGATTAATACGCTCTTCTCGCATAGTGTCTCCTTCCTCGATGTTCAAGTCTTCGTTCTTTGTACTTTTTTTCGGGTTGTGCCTCACAACATCAGGCGACAACGTTCTCTTTGAAAATAGTTTTCCAATAGTATTCATGCTTTATCACCAAAAATAATCTTCATTATGTCAAAAATATTACAGTTATGTTTTAGAGATACTGCTGAAATAGAATTACCGTCCTTTCTTTAATTAAAATTTTCGTAGAATCTTCCACTCCTCGAATAATTTTTAATGGCTTCGGGCAATACGTTCAGAAGCCGTTATTTATTTTTTCCGCAAATAACGCTGTTGAGCTTGTTCATGTTCGCGTGTTTTAATTTCA